>JBAZLT010000222.1:0-3901 GCA_041650115.1 Dehalococcoidia bacterium
ACGGCCAGGATACCCCGGGGTACCAGCAGCTGGGTAAAATTAGCGCTCAATCCGGAGAAGAATGAGGCAATGCTCCACACGATCGACATGAGTGAGAGCATCCTGCCGCGGCGCCAGCGGTCAATGAAATATGACAGGGGGATGGAAAGTAACCCAACCATGGCCAGCACGATGGTGCTCAGCCAACCCAGCTGGGCATCGGACAGGCCCAGGTCCTTTTTCAAAATGGGGAACATGGGGCTGACGACTGCCCTGGTGGCAAAATCCAGAAAATACAGCACATAGAGGACCACCATGACGTACCACATTTTCCATTTGGGCAGGGGGAGAAGTAACTTCTCTTCTTGATTATTGTTATTCTCTTGCTTGTCCGCCATTGAAACCTCCTCGCGATAATATCTCAGTATTTAGACCGGCTGCGCGTTGTGTGAGATTCAAAACATATCTGTCTAGTTTACTGCACCACCCCCTGCTGCTTTAAATCAGCGACCTGCTGTTTACTGAGCTTAAGCTCAGCCAGTATTTCATCGGTATGCTGGCCGGGTTTGGGACAGTACATACGGAACGAGGGCGGCGTGTCCGACAGCTTGAGGGGATTGCCCAGCTGCTTTATTTTTCCCAGCGTGGGATGTTCTTTCTCCATTATCATCTCCCTGCTTTTCAGCTGGGGGTCATTAACAGCCTCTTCGATATATCTGACGGGCGCCAGCATGACCTGTCTTTGCTTGGCCCACTCCCACCATTCCTCCCTCGTTTTGGTCAGGAAAATCTGCCGCATAATGCCGAACATCTCCTGCTTGTCCGCGTCGGTCAAAGACCACTGGCGTGCGGTAAGCTCCGGTTTCCCGATGTCCTCGCAGAAGTTTTTCCAGAACTGTGGCTCGATGAACTGGATAGTAATATACTCGTTATCCCTGGTTAAATAAGTCGAGCAGCACGGATCTCCCCCGGTCTGCGGCGTTTTGCTCCTGCGCCGCTTCTCTCCCGTGACCAGGTGCATCGTGACGTCGAAAGAGGTCAATGAGAACACAGCGTCCGTGTAGCTGATGTCCACCAGCTGGCCTTTGCCGGTCCGTTCCCGGGCGATGTAGGCGATCAACACACCGATCAGAGGGTGCAGGCCGGCGCCTGCGAAGTCTGCGATGATGTTGCTCGGCCAGCATGGGGGTCCGTCCGCTGGGCCGATCATGCTGAGCGTACCGGCAACGGCCATAAAGTTGGCATCATGCCCCACAATGTCCTTGTAGGGTCCGGTCTGTCCGTAGCCGCTGACCTGGCAGTAAATCAGCCGCGGATTGACCTCCTTCAAAGTGGCATAGCCGATACCCAGGCGCTCCATGGTGCCCGGCCGGGAATTTTCGATCAGGATGTCTACTTGTTTGGCCAGCTTAAAGAGCAGCTCGCGGCCGGCATCGGAACGCATATTCAGCTTGATGCTGCGCTTGTTGCGGTCGATGAAAGTGAACGCGCTGATCTTATCTTCCTCGTTACCTCCGGGCAGGGCCGATGTATAGCCGACGGGGTCGACCTTGATTACGTCGGCCCCGAAGTCCGCCAGGTGCATTGTCGCGAAGGCCGGGGGATAGCCGCGGCACAGATCCAGTACCTTGACACCTTCCAGCGCAAAAGTCATATCTCACTCTCCCTGTAATTACACTGTGATACATTCGACAGACGCTATTTTTTCGACTTTACCGGCGGCTTCTTCAGTCCGTATCTCTCATAAAAGCGGGCCGGTATGTTATCCGGATCCTTATAGATGTAGTATTTGCAGGGCGACTGGCCGACCTTATCGGGAGGATCGATAACCCAGATGGGATAGCCGGTTTTTTCCATGGGAACGATATCCTGAAGGGCGCAGTGAGCGCAGTAAATGGGAAAATCCGGCTTATCGAAAGACATCTTGTGCGGCTTCTTCACTTTTGCCATTTTGCCCGCCGGCTCATAGCAGTTATTGACTATGAGTCTTCCACCGCTGCCGCAGGGAGCCATCATAACCGTGAATTTCTCATCGTCTTCCTCGATGACCGCCGAGGTCAGGTGTCCCCTGAAGCCCGCCGCCAGCATGGCCGCCTGTTTTCCGGGGTCCTGCCCGCGGTATGCATCGGCAAGGGCCCCCAGCGCCTCAAAGGCAGTGTAAATGGACTCATAGACGGCTTCGTCACCCAGGCGGTGTTGAATAAATGTCAGCAGCGAGGTGACCCAGTTTAGATAGTTGTCATGCTGCGACATGAACTCCCGGTACATTCTGCGGTTCAGCTTTTTGGCCTTCTCCAGGTCCCCGGCATCGATTGCCTGCTGGACCAGTTTATACGTCTCCTCCCCCATCTCCTTCATCTCGCTCTCCGTAAAGGAACGCTTGTTTGCCTCTGCCATCTTAACCTCCCGATTAATAATTAATTCCGCATGCCATCTTTATCGGCCCAGGCCGCACAAAACGACACAGGATGATAACACTTTAACACGATACATGTCAATATCGATATACACATTATCGATATATATAATCTGGTATGACGCAACATAATCACAATATTGTTCGGGGAAACTGGCACATGCATGTGTGCCGGTTGCGTATACAGACGCTCTTCAAACGCAACACACCCCCAACCCGGGACGATTGAATATAATATCGTATACGAGCTAATGCGTCTGTTACAGGCCGGCCGGTGCTGCCGCGCTTGACGGCGGGTACGGCCTGATATTTTGAGAAGTCCCTTGAGCGAGAGAGGGAAAGATCAGGTAAAAATCATTTTTTGGATTTCACCGGCGGCTTTTTAAGTCCGTACCTTTCATAGTAGCGGGCCGGTATATTGTCCGGGTCCTTGTAGATATGATATTTGCAGGGCACCTCGCCGACTTTTTCGGGCACATCGATGACCCAGATAGGGTATCCATCTTTTTCCATGGGGACGATGTCCTGGAGGGCGCAGTGGGCGCAGTAAATGGGGAAATCGGTCCTGCCGAACGTCATTTTGTGGGGATTTTTAACTTTAGCGAACTTACCTGTCGGCTCATAGCCTTTATTGATAATAGCCCTGCCACCGCTGCCGCAGGGCGCCATCATGACGCTGAACTTCTCATCATCTTCCTCGATAACCACGGGGCAGAGATGCGCCCTGAATCCCGCCGCCAGCATTTTGGCCTGGGTAGCGACATCCTGGCTTTTATATGCTGCCGCCATAACCTCTACGGGCGTCTGAAACGCATCGTGCATGGATTTGTATACACCTTCTTCGCCATTTTGACTGTAAATATAGCTCAACAACGAGGTTATCCAGTCCCTCAGCGTCTCATGCACGAAAAAGAACTCGCGATGCATCCTCTTTGTGAGCTTCCTGGCCTTCTCCAGATCTCCGGCTTCGATCGCCTTTAACAGCGCATTGACCGTCTCCTCACCCATCTCCTTCAGCTCGCTCTGCGTGAAATACCGCTTCTTTATCTCAGCCATCTTTCCCTCCCGAACAATATTTATGCCGAACAATCCCGTGAGACAACACGATCAGTATAGATATGTGAACGGATAGTACCACTTCGGCAAGATACATGTCAATATCGATATACACATTATCGATATATATAGATAGTTATGATACTGCGTTATACTATAATTGGTAGAGCCTGAGCTATTTAGAGCGACCCAGCGCATCAATCAGCGGCAATATGGCATCGTTATAATAGTCCTGTGCCCCATACTTATCGATCAGGGCCTGCTTCTGCCATGCATAGGTTGATGTTTTCTGCGGAGAGGCGGATACGCTGGCCCTCTCCAGCACCGTGAGCCTGATCAGGTCCTGCTCGGGATAGCGGGCTGACACTGCATCCAGCAGGTCCACCGCTTTCTCCATATCCTTGCCGCAGTAATATGCCATACCCGCATACATCTGGTATTCAGAATTGC
>JBAZLT010000223.1:0-3856 GCA_041650115.1 Dehalococcoidia bacterium
TCAGGGAGTTGCTTTTTACCGGCCGCTTCTTCACGGCGCAGAGGGCGCTGGAGATGGGTCTGGTCAGCTACGTTGTGCCGGAGAGCGAGCTGCATGCTTTCACCTATGACCTGGCCGCGGAACTGGCAGCCAACGCGCCCCTGTCACTGTCCGGCAATAAGGCCATTATCAACAGGCTGCTCGACCTGAATTTGAGCGACCGGGAAATGCAGGCCCTCTACGCAATTCAGAAGAGCTCCTGGGAAACAGAGGACATACAGGAGGGAGTGAAGGCCTTCCTGGAGAAGCGCAAGCCCGTGTTCAAGGGCAGGTAGCGGTCGGACATTTTAATAATCAAAAACAACCTGAAAGACTGGAGAATCGCTCATGACGGAAAATATTGAAGAGATCAAGCGCAGAAAGCAGGAGTGGGAGAAGAAGGTATTAAAGCCGGCGCTGGACCGGTTTTTTATGAAGCAGTCTCCCAACAAATATTACAGCCCGGCGGATATCGAAGGTTTCAACTATCTGAAAGACGTGGGATTGCCCGGCGGATATCCCTTTACCGCCGGGACATATCCCGTCGTGCCCTATGTGCCGGCCCAGCGGGGAGGTTTACCCAAGGGCTCCGGCCTGGTCAGGGCCGCCGTGTACTCAGGCTACGGGACAGCTGAGGACACCCGGGATTACTACAAGATGCTGCAGCAAAACGGGCAGCGGGGCGGGCCCAACCTGGCCTTCGATCTGCCCACGCAGTGCGGATATGATTCGGACAATCCCTACGTGCGCGGCGATGTGGGCAAGACCGGCGTGGCCGTGGACACTCTGCGGGATTTCGAGGTGATTTACGAGCCCTTCACAGGCGAACTGGAACTGGATAAGATCGCCTCCAACTTCACCATCAACGCGCCCGCCAACATGGTGCTGGCCATGTACTTCGCGCTGGCCGAGAAGCGCGGCCTGGCCCTGGACAAGTTGAGGGGCACGCCGCAGAACGATATTTTAAAGGAGTACATAGCGCGGGGAACCTATATTTTCCCGCCCAGGCCGGCCATGCGCATGGTGCGGGACAGCATCGTGTTTTTAACCAAATACTGCGCCAGCATGAACATCAACCAGCTGGGCGGATACCATATCCGCGGCGCCGGCGCCACGCGCGAGCAGGACCTGGCTTACAGCATGGCCAACATGGTCGCTTACGTTGAGGAGGGCCTGAAAGCGGGCTTGGACGTGGACGACTTCACGCAGAAATTCACCGTCAATGCCTTCGGCGGGAGCATGGAGTTTTTCAAGGAGATCGCCTTCCAGCGGGCGGCCAGGCGGCTGTGGGCGAGGACGCTCAAGGAGCGCTTCGGCGCCAAGAAAGAGAGGAGCATGCTGCTGCGCCAGGCCGGCCTGTATGCCAACATGGGGAACGAGAACTGCACCACGCAGCGCCCGCTCAACAACCTGGTACGCTCCACCGTGGGCGGTATCGCGTCGGCGCTCAGCGGCGGCATGCCTCTGCTCTATCCCCCCTACGATGAACCGCTGGGGCTTGGCTGGAGCCTGGAGGCGTCGCAGCTGGCCCAGGACGGATTCAGGATTTTGCAGTATGAGTCGAAGCTGACCGAGGTGATGGACCCGCTGGCGGGTTCATACTACGTGGAGTCGCTGACCAGCGAGATCGAGGATGCCGCGCGCCTCGAGCTGGATAAGATCACGGAGATGGGCGGCGCCGTGGCCTGCGTGGAGAACGGCTACATGCAGCGCGCCATCGCCAAAAGCGCCTATGAGCGCCAGAAAAGGATCGAAAGCGGAGAAGATCTCATCGTAGGGGTGAACTGCTTCGTGGGCGAAGGGGAGCTGGAGGTGCTGCCCACCAGGCTGGTGCCGCATCCCTACGATCCCGTTAAAAGGGAGAACGCCGAGGAGAGGCAGATCAAAAACCTTTCCAAAATCAAACAGAGCAGGGATAATACTATAGTGTCCAGGCTGCTGGGCGAGCTGAAAACGAAGGCCAAAGACGAGAATGAGAACCTTTTCCCGCATCTGATCGAGTGTGCCAAGGCGTATGTCACGCTGCAGGAGATGTGCGACGTGCTGCGCGAGGTCTTCGGCGAATATCAGCCCATCGGGCTCTGGTAGAGAGGAGTTTTACATGAGTGATAAAAATGCCATCAGGGTGCTCATCGCCAAGCCGGGATTGGACGGACACGACCGCGGCGCCAAGATCATAGCGCTGGGCCTGCGCGACGCCGGGATGGAAGTGATATATACCGGCCTGCGCCAGACGCCCGAGAAGATCGTGCAGGCGGCGCTGCAGGAAGACGTCGACGTGGTCGGCCTGAGCTGCCTCTCCGGCGCGCACAAGTACCTGTTCAAGCGCGTGGCGGAGCTGCTGCGGGAGAAGGACATGGGCGATGTGCTGGTGATCGGCGGCGGCATCATACCCGACGAGGACATCCCCTATCTCAAGGAGCAGGGGATCGACAGGATCTTCAAGCAGGGCACTATGATAAAGGAGATAGCGGACTACATCAGGCAGAAGGTGGATAGGCCAGCATAACTTGAAGTAGGCTGTTGATTTATGAGCCATCACAGGACTTCCCGGACAGACCTCTCCAGGTACGTTGCAGGCATGCAGAAAGGCAGCGAACGGTACCTGGCCAGGCTGATCACGCTGGTTGAATCGGAGAGCGAGAGCGTTCCCGGGATAATGCGCCTCATCTTCGCCAACCTGGGCAGGGCGGTCAAGATCGGCATAACCGGTCCGCCCGGCGCGGGTAAAAGCACGGTTATCGAGAGATTGACGCGGGAGGCGCGCGATAGGAAAAGAGGGGTGGGCATCGTTTGCGTGGACCCCACCAGCCCTTTCACGGGCGGCGCCATACTGGGTGACCGCATACGCATGGATCGGCATTATCTGGACGAGGGCGTCTATATCCGCAGCATGGCTACCAGAGGCAGGTTGGGCGGCATAGCCGATGCCACCAGCAGCGTCTCCAAACTGCTGGACGCATTCGGCAAGGACCTGATCTTCATTGAGACAGTGGGCGTGGGCCAGACTGAGACCGATATACTGAGCATCGCCGACCTTACGGTCGTGGTGCTGGTGCCCGAGGCCGGCGACTCCGTCCAGGCCATGAAGGCCGGACTGCTGGAGATCGCGGATATTTTCGTCGTGAACAAGGCAGACCGTCCAGGGGCGGACAACTTGGCCAACGAGCTGACGGCCGCGCTGCATTCACGTGAGGATAAGGTCGGATTGGATAAGCCGGTGCTGACAGTACAGGCGGCGCACGATGTGGGTATGGCCGAGCTGTATGAGGCCATCGAAAAACAAGTCCAAAGCCTGCGCAGCAGCGGCATATTCAAGCGGCGCAGGGTGGAGCAGCGGCGCAATGAATTTATCAGGATCGTTGAAACGATGGTGCGCAGCAGTTTATTGAGCTCCGTTGACGAGGATGCAGCGCTGAGGGATTTCGTGGGCAGGGTTGAACAGGGGATTGCCGAGCCGTACACGGCTGCGGGCGAGTTGCTGCAGAACGGCTCTTTGATCAAAGCCCTGCGCGGGGACGGGTGATCGCTTTTTTATCCCGTCATTGAGGTTATTTTCCTTCCGTCATTGCTCCTCTTTTTTCGTCATTGCGAGGAGCGTAGTGACGAAGCAATCCTGTCCGTTCATGCGGGTGTACAAGATTGCCGCGCCCTTCGGGCTCGCAATGACGTGTCCCCATTCCGTCATTGCGAGGAACGTAGTGACGAAGCAATCTTGTGTGTGACTGCGGGTGTACAGGATTGCCGCGCCCTTCGGGCTCGCAATGACGTGTCCCCATTCCGTCATTGCGAGGAACGTAGTGACGAAGCAATCTTGTGTGTGACTGCGGGTGTACAG
>JBAZLT010000224.1:0-3828 GCA_041650115.1 Dehalococcoidia bacterium
CATCCCGGAGAAAGTCAACGAGCAGGAAATAATGAAGTATCCCGCGATCTACGATTTCATTAATACGCTCGACCTGGACGATTTCGGCAAAAAGAAGTCCTGATTATTGAGCTCCTGCAACGGGGTACACCCGGCCCGATATTTACTATAGTAATCGCCGCCATTTCTTAAAATGCGTAGTTACTAAGGCGTATACTATGTTGCCAAAAATCAATGGATTTTCCGTTGACGGTTAAATTACAGGCTTGTTATAATGCAGTGATTAAAAAAGACAGCGAACTGAAACCAGATAAAAGACAGCTACTCAGAGGGTTTTGGTTTCTCTTTAATGTCGGTTGGTATGTAGCATTAAGTCTGATACTACCAACAGCCCTCGGCCTGTGGTTGGATGCTCCAGAGCGACTGAACAGCCGACCACTATGCACGTTAATTGGATTTGTACTTGGGATGTCGGCAGCAGGATACGGGCTATACCGGATGCTGCGCCAGTTTATAGACGAACAAAAGAAAATGGATGCAAAAAAGAACTCGATAAAGGAGCAGGACAGTGAGTAAACTTGGTTGCTCCAGCCGGTTAATGGTTATCCTGGGCATCGTGCTTCTGGCCCTCTTACTAACCTCATTTGTAATGGGCCCCCTCGGAAGCAAGTTCTTTAATGTCAACGTGCCGCCGGACCTTCAGGTCAGCAAACCGCATGTGGTGCTTCCCTCGGAAGCGATGTTCCACATCGGCGAGTTCAAGGTCACGAACACCCTCATTTCATCCTGGGTAACCATACTGCTTCTTTTCCTTTTATTCTTCTTTGCCACCAGAAACATGAAGATGATCCCCGGCAGGCTGCAGAGCTTCGCCGAAGTGGTGGTAGACGGCATCTACAATACCATCGAGGGCGTTTCAGGCCCCAAGCATGTGCGTACCTTCTTCCCCATCGTGACAACGATATTTTTATATGTTGTCACCAACGCCCTGCTGGCGCTTGTTCCGCTTTGGGGCACCTGGGGCCCGATTGAACATATCACTGAAGGATCGCATACAGCCACGGTTGTCGTGCCCTTCCTGCGGGCCGCCAATACCGATGTTAACCTCACGCTTTCGATCGCGCTGGTATCTTTTATATTTATCGAATACCTGGGCTTTTCCAAGATCGGCCCGCTCAAGTACGTGGACTCGTTCTTCCAATTCAGCTCGCTGGGCAAGGCGTTCAAGGATCTTTTCAAAGGCAACGTGAAATCGTTCCTCAGCGGGCTGGCATTCGGATTCATCAATATCTATGTAGGGCTACTCGAGATATTGAGCCACTTCATCAGGATCGTCAGTTTTACCTTCCGTCTATTCGGCAATATGACTGCGGGAGAGATCCTGCTTGGCGTGATGACATTCCTGGTGGCCTTCATAGCACCTGTGCCGTTTTACGGTCTGGAGACCCTGGTGGGTTTCCTGCAGGCTATGATATTCGCCGGCCTGACGCTGGTATTCGGTGTAATGGCAGTAACCTCGCACCATGAAGAGGGTGCTGAACACAATTAATCTGTACTCATAAAAGGAGGGATTCAATGGACGCTGAAACTATGAAAATGCTGGGTGCTGGCCTTGCCGGTGGACTGGGTATGCTTGGACCGGGCATCGGTCTTGGTCTTATCGGTCTGGGCGCCATGCAGGCGTTGGGTCGCAATCCTGAAGCCAGGGGTGTGCTGCTGACCAACATGATCCTGATCGGCGCTCTTACTGAGGCGGTCGGCATTTATGCTCTGATCATAGCCATCCTTCTCGCAATGGTAGTCTAATTCCTGTTATAGCTCGGGAAGGATCGACCGGATTCCTCATCCTTCCCCGGCGCCGGTGATAACCGCCGGCGCTACCGGAGAAAAAACAGGATTGGAGCATTGAGGTAAATATGGAAAGTATCGGAATAAATTGGCAATTGCTGGTTGCATTTCTGATCAATTTCCTTGTCCTCTTCGGGCTGCTCACTGCAATCCTATACAAGCCGGTCCTCAAGCTGCTGGACGAGCGGGCCGCCAAGATTAAGGAGAGCCTGGAACAGGCCGAGAAGATAAAGGAGCAGACGAGCCGCAGTGAAGAGCAGATCAAAGCTGCGGTCGAAGCTGCACGCAAAGAAGGCCAGGTGATCATCGCGCAGGCCTCCCAGATAGCTGACAAGATCAAGGAAGAGGCCAAAGAAGGTGCGCGCAAGGAAGCAGACGCAATCATAAGCAAGGCCAGGGATGAGATCAAGCTCGAACGCGATAAATCCATCGCCGAGCTGCGGTCGGAGTTCTCCAACCTCACCATCCTGGCGGCTGAAAAGGTCATCAATGAGTCCCTTGACGCACCGAAACACCGCAAACTGATCAACGAGGTTCTGGACCAGAGTAATACATTCAAACAGAATTAGGCAGGATAAATAAATGATTTCGACGATTTCTGCCAGGCGCTACGCGCAGGCTATTTTTCAGATCGCGCAGGCGAATAACAACCTGGATGAATGGAAAAAGGAGCTCCACAAGCTGGCTGACCTGATGAAGGACAGGGAGATTGTGGACCTGATAGACCATCCCAAGGTCTCATTCAACCTCAAAGCGGAATTGATCAAACAGAAGCTCAATACGTCCAATGAGCTTGTCCTTAACCTGTGCTACCTGCTTATCCTGAAAGGCAGGATAAAGAACGCGGACCAGATAGCCGAAGAATACGACAACCTGGTCGATGAACAGCGCGGCATCAAACATGCCGTGGTCACCACAGCTGTTCCATTGGATGAAAGCGATAAAAATAAGGTAACCGGTCAACTCGAAAAGATAACCGGCAGGAAAGTAACCGTTAAGCTCAAGGTCAATCCTTCCATACTCGGCGGCATCATTGCCCGCATTGAAGACACATTAATCGACGGCAGTGTACGCAACAGGCTGGAACTGTTGAGGAAAGACCTTGTAGAAGCTACGAAATAAACAACCTTTAAGGGGGTGAGCAGATTGAAATCCCAGGACAAAGATATAGTATCGGTAATCAAGGAGCAAATCGAGCGCTTCGGCGCGACTGCCACCATGGTAGACGTTGGAACCGTGGTGGAGGTCGGCGACGGCGTTGCCCGCATTCAGGGTCTACGCAAAGCCAAAAATAATGAACTTCTGGCTTTCCCCAACGGCATCATGGGACTGGCCCTCAACCTGGAGGAAGACAACGTGGCCGCCGTGATCCTTGGCGAATACAGCCATATTAAGGAAGGAGACGAGGTTCACTGCACCGGCCGCGTGGTGGAGGTGCCGGTCGGCAACGAGCTCATCGGCCGCGTGGTCAACACGCTCGGCCAGCCCCTGGATGGACTTGGCCCCATAAAGACCACTAAAACCCGTCCTGTCGAACGTATCGCCCCCAACGTCGTTGACAGGCAGCCGGTTAATGTCTCAGTGCACACCGGTATTAAATGCGTTGACGCCCTCGTGCCTATAGGACGCGGACAGCGCGAGCTGATCATCGGCGACCGCTCAATCGGCAAATCCGCAGTTGCCATCGATAGCATTATCGCTCAAAAAGGCAAAGACCTGATATGTATCTACGTGGCAATCGGCCAGAAGACGGCTAAAGTCGCCAATATCGTTGAGACGCTCAGAAAATACGGCGCCATGGAACACACCGTTGTTGTGGTTGCCACATCGTCTGACCCGGCGTCGATGCAATACCTGTCAGCCTACGCGGGCTGCGCTATCGGCGAGGAATTCATGGAACAGGGCAAGGATGCCCTTATAATTTACGACGATCTTTCCAAACATGCATGGGCCTACCGACAGGTTTCGCTCATTCTGCGACGTCCCCCGGGACGTGAAGCT
>JBAZLT010000225.1:0-3823 GCA_041650115.1 Dehalococcoidia bacterium
CTCCTTGGATTTAACCAGAGCTTTCTGGGTGCGGTCTTTCTGGAACTTGGCCTGATTGATATCTTCAGGTGTCGCGATGCGTATAACCGGTTTAAAGGGCTCGGCGTTTTCTGCCGGCGTTACTTCCTTGATGCCGGTGATCACCTTGCCCAGCTCTATGCCGCGGTTGGTCTCAACGATAACCATGTCATTGATTTTAAGATCGAATCCGGCGGAGTCGAAGGAATAAATTTTCCCCGCACGCATGAACCTGACTCCTACTACATTAGCCATTGTTATTTACACCGGCCGAGTTTATTGAGTAATCGGCCTTTTTCTCCTTCTTGGGCATATCCAGCATGATCACTTCAGAGAGAAGATGCAGATTGGCGTTGTGCGAAAGGTTCACCAGCATCTTATTCAGGCTGTTGATAAACTCCTTTATCTCGATGATGGTCAGCATGTTTGCCCATGACTTTAAATCGTTCAGCTTATCCAGGTTGGTTATATCCTCTTCACAATTATATTTTAGCAGCATTACATCACGGCACCATGAAAGCCACAGTTTGATTATCTCCTCGACACTGTTTCTGTCTGAAGGTATTTGCTGCATATATAATAGTCTGTCAGCCCATGAGCGGGTGAGAAGGCCGGAGAATTCGGTCAGCCGCTGCTCCCGGCTTTTCAGGTAGTCATCATCCTTGAGCGCTGATATGGCCCATCCAAGGCAACCCCCTGAAAGCCTCGACAGCAATTTGATTTTATCCGGATTCATGCCGTCGTATTTCTTTAACCTGTTTTCTATTTCGGCAATCGCCACAGGCTTAAGCTCGAATCGCTGGCATCTCGATACAACGGTGGGCAGGAGTGCATTTTCTTGCGATGTCAGCAGGAGGATGATCACATGCCGGGGAGGCTCTTCCAGCGTTTTGAGCAGACAGTTGGAAGCCTCCGCCGACATCAGGTCGGCATCGTCGATGATGTAGACCTTATAGTTGCCTTCATAGGGAGGCAGATTGGAACTTCTCTGCAGCAGATCTCTTACCGTATCTATGCCGATTTCGGTCGCCTTACGCCTGTCTTTGGGGTCACGCCATGCATATTTATCGATGACGATTACATCGGGGTATTTGCCCTGCTGAATGCGCTGGCAGGCCCGGCATGAGCCGCAGGGTGCAGTGCCCTCAACACAGTTGAGGGCACTGGCCAGGTCCAGGGCCAGCGTCATTTTACCGACGTGAGGGGGCCCCACCAGAAGATATGCGTGAGCCAGCGATCTCCGGCCAATGGAGTCCCTTAGAAATTCTATGATACGGTCCTGTCCCGCCGTTTGCCACATTGAGGTATTATACAATAATTATATAGAAAGGCCGACCTCTTTTTACACGAAAACGGCTGCTTATTGTTTCCATCGTGCTGTAGGTCTATCCAAAGAGATTTGACATATGTCTGGATTACTGCTATATTATAAATTTGCAATTATGCCGTTTCGACTGAGGGCACCATAGCATTGTCCCGTATAAATATTCCTGTTATTGTCATCTTTATTTTAGTTTGACAAACCAATTCGCGCACGACCGGTAACTAATAGGACAGGAGAAGATATGTCTATTTCTATCGCCGCAGAGAATAATAACCTGCCTGTTGTCAAGAGTAAAAACTATGCCCGCCTGCCCCAGGTGCTTGAGATACCTAACCTGATACAGGTGCAGCTCGATTCCTTCAGATGGTTTATGGAGGAAGGGATCAAGGACCTGCTGCAGGAAGTATCACCCATCAAAGACTTCACCGGCAGCAAGATGGAGCTTTCTTTCACGGGTTATGAGTTTCGTCCTCCCACGCACGATGTCGCCAACTGCCGTGAACGGGACATGAGCTACCAATCGAACCTCTATGTGCGTGCCAGCCTTCTGATAAAGGAGACGGGGGAAATCAAGGAGCAGGAAGTTTTTCTGGGTGAGATTCCCCTCATGACGGAGAACGGCACATTCATTATCAGCGGCGCCGAAAGGGTGGTCGTCAACCAGCTGATCCGCTCTCCGGGTGTATATTTCACCATGGTGACCGAGGACAGCGGCAGGCGGCTTTGCAACGCCAAACTGATACCCGAGCACGGCGCCTGGTTAGAGTTTGAGACCTCGGGCAAAGACGTGATCTGGGCCAAGATAGACGGTCGGCGTAAGATCGGCGTGACCACTCTGCTGCGTGCCATCAGCGGGGAAGGCGATCCGGAGGACGCGCTCAACTGCAATACGGATGAGGAGCTGATGGAGCTGTTCAAGGCCGACGATGATAATCCCGAGCACAGGTACATCGCTTCGACCATTGAGAAGGAACCGGAATCGATCAGGACCAAGAAGGAATCGCTGATAGACATATATAAGAAGCTGAGGCCGGGCGAGCCGCCTGACGGCGACAGCGCCAAGAGCCTGATTATCAATATGTTTTTCCATCCCAGGCGATATGATCTTGGCAGGATCGGCAGGTTCAAGCTTAACAAGAGGCTTGAATACGAGGAGCTCGGCTATAAAGTGACCTCTCGCGCCCTTAAACCACGCGACCTGGTGGAGATCATCCGCAAGATAATACAGATAAATAATGAAAAGGTTATGCCCGACGACATCGACCACCTGGGCAACCGGCGCGTCAGGACGACCGGCCATCTGATACAGAACCAGTTCAGGGTTGGCCTTATCAGGCTGGAGCGGACAATTAAGGAGAGGATGAGCCTGCAGAGCGATGACCCCACGCCCACTAACCTTATTAATAACAGGCCCATTATCGCCGCCATGCGTGAGTTTTTCGGCGGCTCGCAGCTCTCTCAGTTCATGGACCAGACCAATCCGCTGGCTGAGCTCACGCACAAGCGCAGACTCTCGGCCATGGGGCCGGGTGGCCTTTCACGCGAGCGTGCCGGATTCGATGTTCGCGATGTGCACCATTCCCATTACGGCAAGATCTGTCCCATTGAAACTCCGGAAGGTCCCAACATCGGCCTTATCGGTTCGCTGGCGACCTACGCGCGTATTGACGGTCTCGGCTTTATCGAGACCCCCTACCGCAAGGTCTATGTTGAACTGAGCAACACGTCTGATATGCTGGCAGGTCGGACGCTGAGACAGGATGTGCTCGACAGCAAGAAAAAGACCATGGCCGCCGCGGGCACGCTGATCGACGAAGCCCTGGCAAAGAAGATTGCCGCTTTGCCCTCTTGCGATGTCAAGATTGTCCCCTATGTTTCAGGAGAAATCGAGTATTTCACCGCTGACAGGGAATCTAATAAATGTATAGCGCAGGCCAATGCGCCGCTCAACGCCAGGGACGAATTCATGGAGGAGCGTGTCGGCGCTATACGCAGCGGCAAGTATGTGACGGAGCCGCCCGAGAAAATGGACTACATGGACGTCTCCCCCAAGCAGGTTTTCAGCGTTACCACGGCGCTTATTCCGTTCCTCGAGCATGACGACGCCAACCGTGCATTGATGGGCTCGAATATGCAACGCCAGGGCGTGCCCCTGGTCAAGCCCGAAGCTCCCCTTATAGGCACCGGCATGGAGAGCGAGGTTGCCAAGTACAGCGGGCAGGTGGTCTATGCTGCGGAGAAGGGAGAGGTCGTGGCTGTCGACAGCAGGAAAATAACGGTCAAAAGCGATGGCAGGAAGCGCGACTATAACCTGACCAAGTTTTACCGCACCAACCAGGGCACCTGTATCAACCAGCGCCCGGTTGTCAGGCGGGGTGAAGTCGTCGAATCCGGACAGGTTATAGCTGACGGGGCCGCCACTCAGAATGGAGAGCTTGCCCTCGGCCAGAACGTGCTGTGTGCGTTTATGACCTGGAGAGG
>JBAZLT010000226.1:0-3818 GCA_041650115.1 Dehalococcoidia bacterium
CCTGAAGGCGTCCACGATTTTATGGTTGACCTTTTCCACGCTGGTGATGTCCTCAAGCTCAGGTATCACAATTGCGAACTCGTCTCCGCCTACACGCGCCACGGTATCGCTCTTACGCAGCAGCCCCGTTATACGGTCGGAGGCAGCTTTCAGCAGGTTATCTCCCACCGCATTGCCAAGGGTTTCATTCACTGTATTGAACTTGTCCAGGTCTAGAGATAATATAGCCACTTTCTTTTTAGCGCGCTGCGCATGCAATATTGCTATTTGGGCGCGGTCGCGGAAAAGAGTCCTATTAGGTAGTCCGGTCATGGTATCGTGCGTGGCCACCAGGCGCAATTCGCGCTCCAGCTGCTTTCGCTCAGTCGTATCACGTATATTGCAGTGGACGATGCGGTCCTCGTTGATCTTACACACATTTGATTCGATCTCAACATCAATATGACGGCCGTTTTTGGTCTCCAAAGGAAAATCCTCGTATTTCAGCCGATCATGCTGTTTCAAATGATGATGCGCTGCCCGGCTTTTTTCAATATCGACAAACGCATCAATATCCCACAGGCTTTTCCCCATTATCTCATCGTGTGAATACCCCAGCATTTTCAGCACATAGGGATTGGCTCGCCTAATCTGACCCGTGTCGGCATCAAGGATTACTATGCCGTGTTGAGCACTTTCGAAAAGCTGCCTGTATTGTTGCTCGGAACAACGCAGTTCCTGCTCTATTGTTTTGAATTCACTTTCAAGAGCCTTAAGTTTGCGGACTTGCTGCCTCAATTGCTCTAACTCTTCAATCAGCTGCTTCTTGGTTTTGGCCTCTTCTTCCGGCATGGGCTCCTCCATATATTCTTATAAGCTGATCCGTTGCGATATAAAGCGGACGTGTTTCCCAGACAAAACCTGCAGTTTCAATTTAGTATTTATTAGGTTGTTTGTCAATGTTTGCTGTATAATAAACCAATAGCTCAGTTCAGGTTGTTGCAAGCTTATTATAATCCTTCCGAATTATCACAAGCCCTGGATGGCCCGAATCCTGCTAAATAGATTATTTGATGAGGTCATTTTTTGAGTTTCGAAATTTTCAATCTTCATCCTAGCATCATGCAGGGTGTCCGCTCGCAGGGTTATGCTGAGCCGACCCCCATTCAGATGCAGGCCATCCCTCCCATTATGCAGGGACGCGATATAATCGGCCTGGCGCAGACCGGCACGGGCAAAACGGCAGCCTTTCTTCTGCCGGTGATGGACCGCCTGTTGAAGCTGCAGCGCGGCCGGATCGGCGCTGCGGTCATCTCACCCACACGCGAGTTGGCCGAGCAGACCTGTGAGGCGTTCGATGCGCTGGGAAAGTATACCGGTCTCAAAAGCATCTCTATTTATGGAGGTGTGGGCATGGACCTGCAAATCCGCAGGCTGCGCAGCGGCGTGGATATCGCCGTGGCCTGCCCGGGGCGTCTGCTGGACCATATCTGGAAAGGCACCATAGACCTGGATTTTCTGGAGATGCTGGTCATAGATGAGTCCGACCGCATGTTCGATATGGGTTTCCTGCCGGACATCAGAAGCATAATAAGGTGCCTGGTCAGGCCGCACCAGACCATGCTTTTCTCCGCAACCATGCCGCCTGATATCAGGAGGCTGGTGCAGGAAGCTTTACGCAATCCTGTCACGGTGCAGATAGGACATGTGGCGCCGGCCGATACCGTTTCTCACGCCATTTATCCGGTGAAACCTCATCTCAAGACGAAGTTGCTGGCAGCAGTGCTCCGTAGTTACGATACCGAGTCGGTGCTGGTCTTCACCCGCACCAAGCACCGCGCCGACCGTGTGGCTCTGCAACTGAAAAGGGAGGGCTTTAAAGCTACCGCCCTGCATGGCGATCTGGCGCAGAACAGGCGCCAGGCGGCGCTGGATGATTTCCGTGACGGCTCGGCCAAGATACTGGTGGCCACCGATATCGCGGCCCGGGGGATAGACGTTCTGAGCATCTCACACGTCATCAATTTCGATATGCCCGAGAGTGTGGATGCCTATACGCACCGCATCGGACGCACAGGACGCATCGATCAGAAGGGCGACGCGCTGACATTCGTGACCGGCGAAGATGCCGCCCTGGTAAAAGAGATAGAGAAGACGCTTAAGTCACCGCTGGAAAGATGTAAACTTCAGGGTTTCGATTACAATGCGCCGGCTCCCGCAGTGCCTGAAAAGGGAGGAAGACTACGTTCCGCGTCCGGAGGACGAAGGCCACCCCAGCGCGCTATGGGCGGGAGAAGAAAATAAATCCTATTTCTTGCGCCTGCCCATGATACCGTAGAGCATGATATCCAGGACGGCTGAGTATATGTGTCCCACCGACTTGCCGTGCGATAGAACCAGCGGGCTTTCAGCGACGTAGAGCGTCGCCTCTGAAAGTATGGTCTGCACAAGGTTCCAGTCTGTCTCAGAAGGAGTGATCAGCCCATCCCGCTTGGCCGCGTTAAAAACACGCCTGTATATCCCCCGGATCGAGGCCAGACGAGCGAGCTGGTATTCCGCAAATATATCAGGGTATAGCTGTTTGAGCTCCATGATGCGTGCGGAAATGTCCCCCTTGGGCATTGAAGACACCGCCTCCTTGATCAGCGTGGCGGATTTCTCGGTATCGTAGTACCTGTGTTTGTCCATGCTGGCCAGCGCCTCGTTAAGCACACTTACCATGTGCAGAATACTGGCCCTTACCAGGCGTCTCTTATCTTTAAAATAACGGTATACGGTGGCGCGTGTCAGCCCGCAGCGTTCCGCAACATCCTCGATAGTAGTTTTTTTAATACCGTGAGCAAGGATGACGTACAGGGCGGCCTCGACGATCTTCTCTTCGGTCTGATTGTATTCGGACATGATATGATATTAACATACCTTGTCACATTTGACTACTGATTAAACTGGAGGTAAATGCTATGCAAAAGAAGTGTATAGACAATGATTTCCTGCTCAAGGCGGGGCCTTATTCACATATAGTTGAAGCTGGCGGCTTCCTCTTTCTGACCGGCATCGATCCCATGGACCTGGAGAAGGGATTGATCATCACTGATGATATAGTCAAAGCCACGGAGATCGTAATGGAGAATATGAAACGGTCTCTGGAATCGGTGGGAAGCAGCATGGCGAAGGTGGTCAAGGTGACCGTTTTCCTGCGCGATATGGGCGACTTTGCCAGGCTTAACGAAGTCTACGCCAGGTACTTCCCCGAGAAGCCGCCGGCGCGGACCTGTGTGGCCGTGAAGGAGGTGCCCGGCAATTTTCAGCTCAAGGTTGATGCTATCGCTATAAAATAGCCGATTACTGCAAACGGCGGAAGACCTTTTCAGCCGCCTTTATCGTGGCCGAGATGTCGCGACGATTGTGGGCCAGCGAGATAAAGGACGCCTCGAACTGGGAGGGTGGCCAGTAAATGCCCTCCTCCAGCATACCCCTGAAAAAGCGCGCGAAGATTGCTGTATCGCAGCTGCGGGCTGCGGCATAATCGGTAATGATCTGCTGGCGAAAAAACACGGTGAGCAGAGACCCCTGCCGGGCTATGGATAATGGTATGCAGCAGTCGCAGGCCGCGGCGGCCAGTCCCTCCTGCAGGAGCTCTCCCCTTTCCTCCAGCTGCTCGTAAACGGATCGGTCACTCAGTATCTCGAGCGTAGTAATACCTGCTGTCATGGCCAGCGGATTGCCTGACAGCGTGCCCGCCTGGTAAACCCTGCCTGACGGCGCGACCATTCGCATGATGTCACGTCGTCCCCCATAGGCGCCCACCGGCAGGCCTCCGCCTATGATTTTTCCCAGGC
>JBAZLT010000227.1:0-3815 GCA_041650115.1 Dehalococcoidia bacterium
GCTCCATCCTTTGTCCATGCCAGCGTTATAAGTCCTTTGGCGCCGCATGATTTGGCCAGCTCCGTCAGTTCGTCGATCTGCTTGTGCGTGTAGCCGGCGCAGCCGGGCAGGCAAATACCCCTGACCCTGCCTCCTTCCTGGATGGCCGACTTGAACACGGCAAACGGGCTGGACTCCACTATATCGGAGATGTCCTTCAGCTCCAGCCCGAAACGGATATCCGGTTTATCTGTGCCATACCTTTCCATAACCTCGGCATAAGACATCCTGGCGAAAGGTTTTACCAGGCGCATTTCGGGCGTAACGGTTTCAATCAGCCCGGTGAACATCTCCTCCAGAAGCACAAGGATGTCCTCCTCGTCCACGAAGCTCATCTCCAGATCGAGCTGAGTGAACTCGGGCTGCCGGTCGGCCCGCGTGTCCTCATCGCGGAAACAACGCGCCACCTGGTAATACTTCTCTATACCCGCCACCATCAGCAGCTGCTTCAACTGCTGCGGTGACTGGGGCAGCGCATAGAACTTGCCCGCATGGATGCGGCTGGGAACCACGTAGTCCCTGGCGCCCTCCGGCGTGCTCTTGATCATGATAGGAGTTTCAACCTCAACAAAACCCCTGGCATCGAGAAAGTCCCGCATATACTTGATGACGCGATGGCGCAACAGCAGGTTGTCGCGCATGCCCGCCCGCCGGAGCTGGAGGTAGCGGTATTTCAGTAAAAGCGACTCATCCACATCAATCTCTTCATTTATGTAAAATGGAGGTGTTTTGGATGTATTGAGTATCTTCAGCCTGCCGGCCAGTACCTCGATCTCGCCGGTGGGCAATTTGAGGTTCTCCGCTCCCTTCAGCCTGGGTTCGACTTTTCCGGCCACCTGAATCACATACTCGTTGCGCAGTCCGTTGGCCATAGCGTGTATATCGGGTGCAAACTCCGGATTGAAGACCACCTGAGTTATTCCCTCACGGTCGCGCAGATCGATGAAGATCAGCCCACCGTGGTCCCTGCGCCTATGCACCCATCCGGCCAGGGTAACTTCCCTGCCGGAATCCTTAGCCCGTAATTGACCGCAACTATGAGTCTTAAGCAAAATACCCTCCCGGAGGTAAAATTATATCTTAATACGTTTATACTGCACAAAGTCATGAGCAGCGAAGGCAGGTGCCGCAGTTAGACTACGGTTGTGAAACGATAACCGTCCGGCGCCTCTAAAGAGAACTGAATTTTTTACGCAAAGCAGGTTTCTCGATCTTGCCGGTAGGATTTCTGGGAACCTTGTCGAAAACGACTTTCCTGGGCACCTTATGCCTGGCCAGATTATTAAAGCAATACTGGATGATCTCCTGCTCGTTGACGCTTGCGCCGGGCTTGCGGTCAACGATGGCAATGGCGATCTCGCCCAACCTTTGATCGGGTATTCCTATGACGGCGACGTCGTTCACAGAATCCAGATTATGGATGGCGTCCTCCACCTCGACCGGAAAAATGTTTTCACCGCCTGTGATGATCACGTCCTTTTTCCTGTCGACCAGATAGATAAATCCATCCTCGTCCATGTTGGCCATGTCACCGGTATAGAGCCAGCCGTCGCGCAGCACCTCGGCGGTTTTCTCCGGATTCCGGTAGTACTCCTTCATTACACCCTCACCCCTCACAAGCAGCTCGCCGATGCGGCCTGTCCCCAGCACTTTGCCGCCCTCACCAACTATCCTGGTCTCCCAGTTAAATCCGGCTTTTCCGATAGCGCCCACCTTGTGCACGTTATCAACACCAAGATGCACACACCCGGGTCCGGTGGACTCGCTCAAGCCGTAGTTCGTATCGTACTGCATGCCGGGGAATGTCGCCATCCAGCGCTTGATCAGCGAAGGGGGCACGGGCTGGGCCCCGATGTGCATCAGCCGCCAGCAGCTCAGGTCGTAGTTCTCTTTTTTCACCTGCCCGCTTTCCAGTGCCACCAGTACGTCGTGGGCCCAGGGCACCAGCAGCCATACGATCGTACCGCGCTCCCTGTGAACGGTTTCAAGTATGCTGCGGGGGCTGACCTCGCCCAGCAGGGTGGCTTTACCTCCCGTTATCAGGCTGCCGAACCAGTGCATCTTGGAGCCGGTATGATACAGCGGGGGAATAAGCACAAAATTGTCCGACTTCCGCTGTTGGTGATGGGCATATTCGGTCACGGCGGCGCACCTCAGGTTATCGTGTGTGAGCAGAATGGGCTTGGGTGTGCCTGTCGTGCCTGAAGTGAAATACAGGCTGCAGGCTTCGTCCCGGCTGATGTCAACGTGTGGCTGCGAGGTCGGGCGCCTGCCGATCCAGTCATGGTATCCGGTCATGTATCCGGGCAGGTTGCCGCCCAGGGCAAGTATGCCCTCGATCCCGGCAAGGTTCTTTTTAGCCGCATCAATTCTTTCGATGAACTCTTCGCCGGCTATGATAAACCTGGCGCCGGATATCTCCACACAATAGGTGAAATCCTTCGTGGTGAACCGGAAGTTCAGCGGTACGACCCAGGCCCCACTCCTCAATATGCCGAAATAGGCTATTAACCAGTCGATGGAGTTCATCATCCACTGGATGATGCGGTCTCCCTTCTTCACGCCCATCTCTATCAACGCGTTGGCCACGCGGTTGGCCTCCTCATCCATCTGCCTCCAGGTAATCTCCCGCCGGTAATTTCGGCCGGGCTTGAGCTCGACCAGAGCGCAGTCATCGGGATACATCCTGGCATTGCGGGACAGCATCTCAGGTATCGTGATCATCAACTCATCACCTCACAATAACTCGGGCGGCGTACCTAATATGTTGCCAGACTCGGCAGGAAGGTTGCAATCTGCGGGAATAGCAGCAAGATGACAGCGGCTACCACCAGTGCTGCCAGAAACGGTGCTATGCCTTTAAAAATCGTCTCCAGCGGCACATCGGGCGCAATGCCCTTGATTACATAGACGTTAATGCCCACCGGCGGGGTGATAACGCCCATCTCGGTCACCAGCACTATGATGACACCGAACCAGATGGGATCAAGCCCCAGCGCCAGAACCACCGGATAGAAGATGGGTATGGTCAGCGTGATGAGGGCCAGCGAGTCCATAAAGCACCCGCCCATCATGTAAATGACAATGATAACGGCCATAACCGCCACGGGGGGTATGGGCAAGGAGCCGACCCAATCGGTCAGCATCATGGGTATGGTGGTGATGGCGATGAAATGGCCGAAAACGGTGGCGCCGGCAACGATGATCATCACGAAACAGGTGACGCGCACCGCATCCTTGAGGGCATTGATGAACCCGGCCCAGGTCAGCTGCCTGGTTACCAGGCCGATAAGTATAGCCCCGGCCACGCCGGCGGCGCCGGCCTGCGTTGGGCTGAACCAGCCGAAGAAAAGTCCCAGTATGACAAAGCAGAAGAGGAAGAGCATCTCAATGATGCCGGTCAGCGCCTCGACCTTTTCCTTGAAGGTGGATGCCTCTCCTGCCGGCGCCAGGCGGGGATTGCGCATGCAGACGATGGCGACCGCGATCATCAGCAGCGCTGCTATCAGCAGACCGGGGAAGACACCGGCCATAAACAGTTTGCCGATAGACTGCTCGGTGAGTATGCCGTAGACGATGAAAATGGTGCTGGGTGGAATCATGATGCCCAGCGTGCCCGCCGCAGCCACGATACCGGTAGATATCGAATCGTCGTAATTGTAACGCTTCATCTCCGGTATGCAGACCTTGCCCATCGCTGCTGCGGTGGCGCTGGTGGAGCCGTTGATGGCGGCAAATCCGGCGCACCCGATGACCGAGGCCAGGGCCAGACCGCC
>JBAZLT010000228.1:0-3814 GCA_041650115.1 Dehalococcoidia bacterium
GGGGGGAAAAAAGAAATATCCAAAAAGGCCACGACTATTGCTCATTGGATGCTGGGCGATTTCACCCGCCTGCTCAACTCAACCGGAAAGCAGATAGGTGACAGCCGCGTACAACCCGGGCAACTGGCGGAGCTGCTGGAGTTGATCGAAAAAGGGACCTTGAGCGGACCGCTGGCCAAAACGGTCTTCGAAGAAATGTTCGAGACCGGAAAATCCGCAGCGGCTGTCGTAGCTGAGAAGGGTCTGGTTCAAATCAGCGACAGCGGCGAACTTGGTATAATAATAGAAAGAGTAATAGCAGATAACGGGAAGGCCGTTGCCGACTACAGGGCGGGCAAGGAAGCTTCACTGACCTTTCTTATCGGACAGGTCATGAAAGCTTCCAGAGGGAAGGCCAACCCGGCCGTCGTCAGGCCCATAATCGTTGATAAACTCGGAGGAAATTAGGATGCCCATATATCTGACCATCGCACAAATCGTACTTGCGCTCGCGCTTATCGTGGTCCTGGCCCTGCAGGTCAAGGGCGGCGGCCTGGGAGGTATTTTCGGACAGGCGGACGGCGTGTACCGCACAAGGCGCGGCGTTGAGAAAACTCTCTTCCAGGTCACAATCGTTTTGTCCGTCCTGTTTATCATCCTTGCCATCGTGATAGTCAGGGTTAGCGCGACCTAACAGGGAGGCACAACGGCATGTCGCGTGTCATCACGCTGACGACCGACTTCGGCACAGGCGACGGCTACGTCGCAAGCATGAAAGGTGTTATCCTCGGTATCAATCCGCAGGCGACGGTGGTGGACATCTCTCATTCGGTGGAGCCTCAATCGATCCGGCAGGCCTCTTTCATTCTTCACACCTCCTGGCGCTATTTCCCCGAGGGCAGTATCCATGTAGTAGTGGTCGATCCGGGCGTGGGCAGCCACCGCAAGGCCGTTATCCTTAAAACACCTTCTGCCTGTTTTATTGCACCCGATAATGGGGCATTAAGCTATGTGCTCCATGAGATAGGCGAAACGCAGGCGCAGCATAAACTCGCCAGGATAGGCCATACGGCCAGCAGGTCATTACCGTCCGAATGCGAGGCCGTTTCGATTACCAGGAAAGAGTACTGGAGGCATCCGGTGAGCGCTACTTTCCACGGAAGGGACAACTTCGCGCCCGTCGCCGCGCACCTTTCGCTGGACCTTCCCATCACAGAATTCGGTGAAAGCATCAATAGCCTCACGGTTTTCCCCGTCCCCACGCCATTCCAGGACACCACGGGCCGGATGGTCGGTCACATCATACACATCGACCGATTCGGCAACCTTATCACCAACCTGCGCAGCCACCATATACCGCCGGGCGGGGCCGCAATCGAAGTCAGGAACCAGCGCATAGACAACACCAGCAGGTACTATTCACAGGGCAGCGGATTGATGGCCCTGATAGGGGGCAATGACTACCTCGAACTGTCTTACAGGGATGGCAGCGCGGCTTCCATACTGGGCGCGCAGGTGGGAGACACGATAAAGCTGTTCAATCCTCCTGCGTATTAGGCTACCTGGATATTTTCCAGACCGTTCCTTTGGCAGTATCCTCGATTGCCACGCCCATTTTTATAAGCCGATCACGTACTTCGTCGGCCTTCTTCCATTCTTTGGCCTTACGGTAATCATTGCGCGTGGCAATGAGCGCCTCTATCTCTTTTTCCTCTGCCGCCGACAGCTTTTTGTTCTCCTGCAATGTGAAACCGATCACACCGGCCAGCTCCCTCAACATATCCTGTGCCGCCCGGATATCAAGGCCTTTCTCATTGCCTCGGTTGATCTCACGCACGAGCTCGAACATGGCTGCCACCGCCTGAGGGGCATTGAAATCATCGTCCATGGCTTCGATAAAGCGAGCCTTGAATTGCTTTGCATCCAGTGCCGCGCCGCCTGGTTTTCCCTCCGCCTTGAGCGCCTGCCGCAGGCGATCAAGGCCGGTCTCGGCAGCGTCCAGCGCTTCCGTGCTGTAGCGGAGAGGCATCCTGTAATAGGAGCTGATTATAAAGAGGCGTATGGCGTCGGCGCTGTTGCGCGCCAGCGCTTCCTTGATGGTGACCAGGTTGCCCAGCGACTTGCTCATCTTATCGGCGCCGAGCTGCAGGAAGCCATTGTGCATCCAGATGCGCACGAAGGGAACGACGCCGGTATAGCATTCCGACTGTGCCATCTCGTTCTCGTGGTGAGGAAAGATAAGGTCCTGACCGCCGCCGTGTATGTCCAGTGAGTTGCCCAGGTGGCCGGTGGACATGGCGGTACACTCGATATGCCAACCCGGCCGGCCGTCTCCCCAGGGGCTGGTCCAGGAAGGCTCTCCCGGCTTGGCAGACTTCCAGAGAGCGAAGTCCAGCGCGTCCTCTTTCTTCTCTGCCTCGGACGTCGCCGTAACGCGCATATCATCGGCGTTCTGGTGAGTGAGCTTGCCATAGCCCGGGAAGCTCTTGACGCGGAAATAAACGCTGCCCTCGGATTGATAGGCATGCCCTTTCTCAAGCAGTACCCTGATCACCTCGAGTATCCTCGGTATCTCTTCGGTAGCGCGGGGATAGACGGTCGCCCTTTTGATGTTGAGCGCATCGGTGTCGGTGTAATACTCGGCGATGTATTTCTCCACAAGGTTCTGCCAGGGGACGCCCCTTTCCCTGGAGCGGTTGATGATCTTATCGTCGATATCGGTGAAATTCTGTACATACTTCACCCTGTATCCCCGGTATTCGAGGTAACGCCTGATGACGTCGAAGGACACGTAACAGAGGGCGTGACCGAAATGGCAGACGTCATAAACGGTCACACCGCATACGTACATCTTGACCTCGTTGCCGGCGGGCGCAAAATCCTCTTTTTGGCCCGACAGAGTGTTGAATATTTTCATTGAACACCTCGAATCAAGAAAATTTATTCCGCCAGCATGGCTATAGCATAGGCGGCCATCCCTTCACCCCTGCCGACAAATCCCAGTCCGTCTGTTGAAGTGGCCTTGACCATCACCTGGTCCTCTTCTATGCGCAGTGCCAGCGCGATATTATGCCTCATCTGATCGATATAGGGCGCCACTTTGGGTTCCTGTGCGATCAGCTGACTATCGATATTTTTAATAATGTAGCCGGCCGAGGCCACTTTGCGACCGACATGCTCCAGCATATGAATGCTGGCAGCGTCCTTATGCTGCGGATCTCCCGAGGGGAATTGGTGTCCGATATCCTTCAATCCGGCCGCGCCCAGCAGCGCATCCATAATGGCGTGTACCAGCACGTCGGCGTCGCTGTAGCCGTCCAGCCCTTTCTTAAAGGGCACTTTAACTCCTCCCAATACAAGGGCACGTCCGGGCGCCAGTGGGTGAACATCATAACCTATGCCTGCTCTCATACTATCACCTTCGCTTTGCGATTATTTCCGCCAACACCAGGTCTTCCCGTGTTGTGATCTTGATATTCTCATAGTCACCGGCATACAGCTTCACTTTCAAGCCAATGCGCTCGACGGCGGCGGCATCGTCAGTGACCTCACCGGACAGAGAATAGTAGGCATCTTTCAATATTTTATATCGAAAGACCTGCGGTGTCTGAACAGACATCAACCGGCTGCGCGACAATGTGGCAGCCACGACCCGGTCATCATCCACCTGCTTGATGGTGTCCTTGACCGGCATGGCCGCAGCGGCGGACCCGGTAAAACCCGCAGCCTCGATGCCCTCATCTATCAGCTTGTCGGTGAGGAAAGGACGCGCGGCATCATGCACCAGCACCATCTCACGGCCCCGGATGGATTCCAGACCTTTCTTCACCGAATC
>JBAZLT010000229.1:0-3804 GCA_041650115.1 Dehalococcoidia bacterium
CATTGTAGAGCTTTGTCAGCATTTCATTTTTCGACTCAAGCAGGCTGGCCAGACGTGGCCTGAACATCGCGGAGTCGATGATATCGCAGGTACGAATTCCCTTGCGGGCTGTCTTGTCTGAGAAGGCAGGCCCGATGCCCTTGCCGGTCGTGCCTATGGCGGAAGCGCCTCGTTTCAGCTCATCCAGCCTGTCAAACAGGATATGCCAGGGCATGATCAGATGCGCACGGTCGCTGATATGCAGGTTGCCGGTGTCGATTCCCCTGGCTTTAAGGCTGTCGATCTCCTCCAGCAGAACCCTCGGATTGATGACGACGCCGTTGCCGATGATACAGGCCGTACGCCGATAAAAGACGCCTGACGGCACGATATGCAGTTTGAATTCGCCGCCCGGGTTGATCACAGTGTGGCCGGCGTTATCCCCGCCGGAAAAACGGATGACGGCATCCGCCTTCTCGGCCAGAAGGTCCACGATTTTACCTTTGCCTTCGTCGCCCCACTGGGCGCCAATAACAGCTACAACAGACATTTTATTAATCCTGAAAGAGACGTACTTGTAGATTCAATCACACACAAATTCGGGAAACCGCAATAATCAACCCCGGGACATATAACTCTTGCCCCAGAAATGGAGAAGGGTGCCGCCGGCTAAAATCAGCACGACAAGGCCTGCAAGTATAGTGAGAACTACCAGCAAGGGCGCATCCACATTTATCCAGCGGATGCCCATTGCTGCCAGGCCGATACCGCCGATGATCCATGCAAACAGCAGCACAGTTAGAGAAGTGAGGCTCACCTCGAATACCCGGTCGCTCATAGCTTCGACCTATTAATGCGTACTCCTTTTATTTTTTTGCCTGCCGCCAGACGTGTACAAACCGCTGTCCGACGGTCACAAAAGAAAGGACTACCACTATGGCCAGTGCTATGAACACCTGGTTTAGGAGCAGTCCGAGCGCTAATATTATAACCCGCTCTACACGAGTAAACAAGCCGACCGTACAATCGATGTTAAGTCCCTCGGCTCTGGCCCTGATGTAACTGGTGAGGAACGACCCGATCATGGCAAGGAAGATAAGCACCAGCTGCAATGTGACATCAAAAGGCCAGACGGAGGTGCCAGTGATAAAGATGAAGCTCAAGAACATCGCTCCTTCCGTGATCCTGTCGACCGTGGAGTCGAACAGGGCGCCGAAACTGGTGGTCTTCTGCATATACCTGGCGAGCGCGCCATCCAGCAGATCGAACAGGCCTGCCAGCAAGAATATGAGGGCGCCTGCCACGAGATGGCCGAATCCTACAACCACAGCGGCCACCAGGTTTATTACCAGGCCGATAGTGGTCATTATGTCGGGCGTTAACTTCAGCTTGCTGATTAGCGGCACCAGCGGATCGGTGATCAGGCGGCCCGCCTTTCTGCGCAATTCCTGGAAATTCGACACTTCTTTATCCTTTTAAACTCGAGGAGATGGAGGTGTAATAATCGACGACCTGGCGGCTGACGTTTTCCCAGCAGTATTTATCAGCCGTGGCCACTCCCCTCTCCGCCATTGATAATCTCAGTTGTTTATCGCTCAGCAGTTTTAACAAACAGTCAGCTATCGACCGCGGATTGTGCGGTTTTGCCAGCAAACCCTCCTGGCCGTGTGTGAGCACGCTGGCATAGCCCGGGATACTTGTTGCCACCACCGGCGTGCCGCTTGCCATCGCCTCTATTAAAACCATGCCGAAGCTTTCGCCTCCCGTGGCCGGGGCGCAGAAAATATCGGCCGTGCGGTAATACTTGGGCAGATCGTCGAAAGTGACGTAGTGCGTGAATACCGCGCGGTCGTCCAGCAGCATTTTTGCCATGGTTTTGTACTGGAGGCGCAGCATGAGGCCGGGTCCGGCTATGATCAACCGGAAATTGGGGAAATCCTTTTTCACGAGAGAGCATGCCCGAATGAGGTCGCCCACTCCCTTGCGTTCCTCCAGCCTGCCCACGAAAAGTATATTTAGCCGGTCGTCTTTGAACCGGTCTATATACGGCCCGTCAGGACGAAAATGGTGGACATCTACCCCGTTGGGTATGATACGGTAGTCGGCCTTGAGATATTTGGAAATATAATCACGTGCCGGCTTCGAGACGGCTATTTTTCCGTGCAGCTTGGCGCCGAGTTTACGCATGGTGGAGCGGTTCAACCAGTACATGCTGGATTTTTCATGGCATGCATGAAAAGTGCCTATATTAACGGAATTGGATTCAATCAGCGTGCTCAGACACAGCATGGGTATAAATGGTTCGTGCAGGTGAATAATCTCGAACTCTTCCCTATCCAGCACGCGTCTCACCTGGTACGGCAACCAGGGGGAGAGCGCTATACGTGCGGTGGTTCCACCATATGGGATGGGTATGGGCCGTCCAACAGGCGTGACTTCTTCGTCGAAGTAACGCACGCTCTTACGTCGCACCGGGGCAATTATCTTTACGTTATGGCCCATCAGATTGAAGTGGTGGGCCAGGTATGATATGTGGTAGATAACGCCGCCGGGATGAGAGTAATCGTATGGCGAAACCAGCCCGATTTTCATTATACGGCCATCATAGGGCCCTTCTACTGGGCCTTTACTCACTCAGTGCTATGCTTACGCTGAATCCGGCAGACAAATGGGCTTGTGCTGTCCCTGCCCGCTGATAAACTGCTCCACGCGCCTGCGAGCCTCGTCGTCCGAGTACTGGATAGGCGGTGATTTCATAAAATAAGAGCTGGGCGCTACCATGGCGCCGGACAGGCCGCGGTCCCTGGCTATCTTCAGACAGCGGATGGCGTCGATGACCACGCCCGCTGAGTTGGGACTGTCCCACACCTCAAGCTTGCACTCGAGGTTAAGGGGAACATCTCCGAAAGTGCGGCCCTCCATTCTGATGTGGCAGAACTTGCGGTCGAGCAGCCAGGGCACATAGTCGCTGGGGCCGACGTGAATATTATCGGGGTGCATTTCGTAGTCTATCTGGGATGTTACGGCGTTGGTCTTGGAGATTTTCTTGGACTCCAGGCGCTCGCGCTCCAGCATGTTATAAAAGTCGGTGTTGCCTCCGAAATTGAGCTGGTAGGTGCGCTCCAGCTTAACTCCGCGGTCCCGGAAAAGACGCGTGAGGACGCGGTGCACTATGGTGGCGCCTACCTGAGATTTAATATCGTCGCCGATAACCGGCAGGCCGGCCTCATGGAAGCGGTTGTGCCAGTAAGGCTCCCTCGCTATGAAGACGGGTATGCAATTGACCAGTGCCACACCTGCATTGAGAAGTTGCTCAACATACCACTTGGTAGCCTCTTCGCTGCCGACCGGCAGGTAGTTGATTGCGACATCCGCCTTGACCTCTTTCAGTATGCTGACGATATTGGCTGTAGGGCCGGGCGCCTTCTCAATGATTTTACCCAGGTACTTGCCCAGTCCATCGTGGGTCATACCGCGTACTACCTTAACACCGGTAGTGGGGACATCACAGAATTTATAGGTATTGTTGGGTGCTGTGAATATGGCCTCTGCCAGGTCTTTACCGACTTTATTGCGGTCGATATCTATAGCCGCCACGAAGTTGATATCCTTGATCTGGTAGCCCCCGAGATTAATATGCATGAGGCCCGGAACGAACTCATCGTCCTTGGCTTTTTTGTAGTAATGCACTCCCTGGACGAAGGAGGAAGCGCAATTGCCGACTCCAATAATGGCTACATTTATTTTTCCCATCTGGTTAACTCCTTACCGGCTCAGGCAGCAAGCTCAGCTGCCGTCCTGGCCACTATCTTTAAGCATTCTTTT
>JBAZLT010000230.1:0-3794 GCA_041650115.1 Dehalococcoidia bacterium
GCTTTATCGGCGGCTGCGGCGATCAGGGGCAGCCGTGCCGGTATCCCTGTAATCTCCGCTGCCTTGGAGGTTATCTCGCCCAGCACCTTGCCCTGCAATATCAGGTCGGGCAATATCTTTGGATCCATGGGAATGGCCTGCCATTTCCAGCTGCCTTTCGATTCCCAATTCTGGCCCTTGTAATCGAAAGGCAGATAGCCTACCTGGCAGCCTACAGAATCCACAAATCTACCGGTCAGCAGGTAGGTCAAATAACCGGAGACGAAAAGGTATTTATGCGTCTTCTTCCATATCTCGGGCTGGTGAATACGTATCCAGTTGGCCTCCGCTTCGGCCTGCAGATATGCGACAGTCTCACTGGCCCCGGCCACAGCGAAAGCCGCGCCCCAGAAGCCTCCCACTGGCGGTTGCCCTAAAGTGCGGCGTTGGTCCAGCCAGTGGATGGCCGGCCTGAGGGGTTGGCCGTTCTCATCCACATTTATCATGGTGGCACGCTGTGTGGTGAGGGCTACGGCAGCGATACTGTCTTTCTTAACATCGGAATTCTGCCAGAGGCCCTGGCAGGCCTTCGCCAGGGCCTCCCACCAGACCTGGGGCCTCTGCTCGGCCAGTCCCGGAGCATCGGAGTAATAAGGTTCGTAAGGCACCCTGTGTTTGGCAATCAGCTTACCCCTGGGATCGAACAGCAACACCCGTACGCTTTGTGTTCCAACATCTATTGCCAGCAAGTTCTCAGCCATGGCAAACCTCCCCGTTAAATTCTCTATGACTTGCGGACGGGGACGAAATCCCGTCCGGACATTTTACTTCCTGAAGCCCCAGCGCTTTGCCATCTGTTCCTCCGACATATCCAGACCCAGCGTGCCGCCGGGATTCATAATATGATGCGGATCAAAATGATCGCGTAAGGCGCGTATGACATCGACCTGGGCCTTGCCTATCTGGCCTTCCAGCCAGGGCGCCGTCTGTTTGCCCACTCCGTGGTGGTGGCTCATGGTGGCGCCTGCCTTTTGAATGGCATCGAGTATGCCGTACTGAAGTTCGAGATACTCGTTGATCTCCTTCATCCTGGCCACAAAGATGAAATACAGATTTCCGCCCTGCGGGTAGGCATGTGAAAGATGCGTCATGCAGATGGTTTTCGGCCGCGACTTAATATAGGCCCTGACGTCGGCATGCACCTGCGCCAGGTTGTCCCAGGTGACGCCGCACTCCAGAGTGTCGATCAGCACACCGTAATCCATCAGGTCTTCGCGCATAAAAGGATCGGTGAAGCGGCTTTTTTCCCATGATTGAGTTACCTTGGCCAGCGTAAGGCTGAAGACCCCGTATTTTTTAAATATTCTGTGCAGCTTCTTTTCAACCAGGCGTGCATAATCCCTGTCCCCTTCGGTCATACCTATAAACATACAGCGTTGCATGGGTTGATAACCAAGTGCGCGAAGCAATGAATCGACAGGCGTGCCGTGAACGTGGTACATGCGCAGTGCCACATCGGTCTCCTCCGGATCCGACAAACGGAAGACAGAGGGAAAGCCGAATTCGCCCTGCATTACTTCGCGGCAGGCTTCAAGCGCGCCCTCCCAGGTTTTAAACAGGTAAGAGAACCTGCGCCTGTTCTCGGGCATATAGCGGCACAGCCGCAGCGTGCAACTGACAAGAATGCCGAACGTGCCCTCGCTGCCGATCATTACCTGGTCGAGATCAGGCCCGGTTGCGGCGCGGGGGAACTCCAGCGTTTTAAATTCGCCTATGGGGGTGACATATTCCTGGGCTATCACCATATCTTCGATCTTGCCGTAATAGGTGGAGTTCTGGCCGGCGCCTCTGGTGACGACCCAGCCTCCCACGCAGGAATGCTCGAAGGATTGCGGAAAATGCCCTACGGTATAACGTCTCCTGGCTTTCAATGTCGCGGGGGCATCATTTAAAAACCTCTCAAGCTCTGGCCCCATCATGCCGGGCTCCACCGTCACCGTCTGGTTGTTTTCGTTGATAGAGATGATCCTGTTCATATGTACGTTGGTATCCAGGCAAACTCCACCCTTCACCGCCTCCTTGCCGCGCGTGACGCTGGAGTTGCCGCCGACCACATATACGGGTATACGGTTCTCATCACAGTACCTGACAACGGCCTGTACATCCCTGCGGTCGCGCGGGCAGAGGACGACATCAGGCAGGTTCTCGATAATCTTTTTACGCAGGCGCAACACGTCGTAAATAGATGATCCATAGGATGTACGTGTACGGTTATACGCATCGGTGAGAAAATTCTCGGCGCCGACGATATTCTTCAGCGCCTCCATCTGCGCCGGCGGTAGCTTTGAAGGCACCTCCGCATCGATCTTATCGGTGCACAGGCTGGGCAGCTTGAAATCATCGTCCGACATGCCGAAAGTTTCTTTGAGCAAATGGAACATGCCGGGATTGGGGTGTTTGAACCCCCTGGGATCGCCGTATTTAATCAGGCTGCGATATGAGCCGGCCGGCGCTTCCTCTTCGCACCAGCTGGGGTAGAACTTGTCTTTATTCGCCATGGCATCCTCCTTGAGACAGGGATTTTTACAACTTCATGATTCCGCCGGCCCTTAAGCCGGGCTGGGGCTATAATACTTGCGCCAGGTATCCAGGTAAGCAGATACCTCTTCCTGCCACTTTTCATCGCTCCATCCGAGTTCAGCCTGCACCGCCTTGCGCACACGCGCAAACTGGTCCTCGGCCCCTCCCGGCAACAGCATGCCGATCCTGACCCTTCTGAGCAACAGGTCGGACAGGTGCACGATTGCCTCAGCACGTGCCGCCCATCTCAATTCAGCCCAGACATTGGGCAGGCTTCCTATACGTTCCAGCTCTCCCGCGCCTGCTGTCTTGATCAGTTCAGCTGCATCGCCACCATACCGTCCCAGCAGATAACCCAGCGTAGAAGAATCAATGTTCGGTGCGCTCACAGATGGCAGCCTGGGGAAAATCCTCCTGTTTTTCACTACGGGCAGCTTACCCAGCTTCTTAAGCACGGCTGCCAGCGTCTGGCGGGACATTATGCGGAAAGTCGTGTACTTGCCGCCCGTGATAGTGATAAGGCCGTTCTCTTCCCACAGTGCATGTGCGCGGGACTCCTTGCCGGGCGTATCGGCGCCCCCCTTGATGATGGGGCGAAGCCCGGCGAACGACGAAATAATATCGCTCCCGGTCAGACCCAGGCCCGGGAAAAGAAATGACAAGGCATCCAGGATATAGCTTATCTCGTCCCGGCTGGCGAAAGGTTCGCTGTGATTTACATCCAGCGCCGGATCATGGTCTATATCGGTAGTCCCTATCATAGTAGTGCCTTCCCAGGGGATGACGAACATGGCGCGGTTGTCCTTTGGATGCAATAGCGTGAGCGCATCCTTCATGGGGAGCTTATCGCGCTGAAAAATTAGATGGCTGCCGCGCAACCTGCGCAGCCTGGCTGGCTGGCCTACCTGACTGCGCAGCTGGTCGGCCCAGGGACCTGAAGCATTTACTACGACACTGGCAGTTACTTCGAAGGTCTTTCCCGCCGGCGATGATGTATCTTTGAGGGCCACGCCGCGGACCTGGCCGCTGCCATCCTGTAACAGCTTCTCGACTTTAAGATAGCTTATGGCGGTGCCGCCGTTCCTGACAGCTTCCTTCAAAACGCGCAGCACGATACGGCTGTCATCCATAGCTGCGTCGTAGTAGAGGTAGCCGCCCAGCATACCGTCCGCTTTCAATACAGGATACTCTTTGAGTATTTTCTCCCTGCTGTAGGCGCGGTGGTCCCATTTAGG
>JBAZLT010000231.1:0-3769 GCA_041650115.1 Dehalococcoidia bacterium
CCAGTTCGGGATTGAACCATTTCATTATGACGCCCCTCATGGCGCCGATTACACCCATCAGCGAGGTGGCCAGACCGTAAGAATGTGAGAGCGGCAGGACGAAAAGGCTGAGCGACAAACGGTTGCCGCCGGTTATCTTGCACCTGACATCTATCGGCGTGTGTGTCCTGACATCCACCATGCTGCTGTTGACTTCCAGGGTCGAGGAGCGGTAGCGAAGGAAGAAATCGCCGTATCCCAGCGCTGTCATGTACAGGCTGAAATGTGTGTGCATCACGCCTTTGTTGGGACCGGTCGTGCCGGCCGTGTAGATCAGCGCGGCGATATCATCATTATCGGTCTCTTCGATCTTTAGGCTATCGGGCTGCTCCGATACAAGAGCATCATAAAACATTGTGCCGGGCATGTCGTCTTTTTCAGTAACAATAATATGTTTTAGCTCGGTGGCCTGTTTTTGCGCAGCCTGTACCCAGGGCGCGAACTCAGGGCTGGTAACAACAGCCCTGGCCCCGCAGTTCTGGTAGATATAGGCAGCCTGTTCGGGCCTCAAGAGAGGGTTCATGGGAACCGCTATCGCACCTATTTTATAAATGGAGGAGAACGACCATATAACTACCGGACTGTTAGGCATCTGGATGGCAACGCGATCACCTTTCTTTATACCCAGTGATTTTAAGGCGTTGCCCAGCTTATTGGACTGCGCCTCCATCTCAACATTTGTGTACCACTTCCCCTCGTAGTAGACGCTTTCATAAGGGCCATATTTCTGAATATTGTCCGCGCCAAGGCTGCCCAAATTCATACCGCCTGCCTCCTTTCCACACTTCTTTGATTAAAAATGGATGGGATTCTGTGACTGGAAGCATTTCCAGTAAGATTTGAGGTTGTGCTTGACCTCCGCCTCGACCACCTTGGTTTGAGAATAAGCCGGGTCCTTGTAGAATTTCCTGGTGGCCGGCTCCGGCTCCTCCACAACGATATCCCAGTCGGCCAGCCCGGCAATCAGTGCCATCCAAGAATAAGGGAGCACGCGTTTATTGTACCCGGAGGCAATCAGGTCGAGCTCACGGCCCTGGCATACTTCGTCAGCCAGATATCGGACCTTCTCACCGATCATCTGAAATCCGCGTACCGGCAGCCCGAGGTCAGTCAGGCCGTCATCGGGGTGGGGATCAGATCCCCCGTTGCGTATGATGATTTGAGGCTTGAATTCGCGCACCATGGGTTCGACGATCTCGCCGAAGACGCGGTAATAGGAGTCATATCCTGCGTTAGGGGGCATGGGGATATTCACAGTGAACCCCTTTCCCTTGCCCGTGCCGATGTCGCCGACAAAGCCGGTTCCCGGGTAGAGAGTGCGCGGGTCCTGATGAAGGTCGATAAAAAGCACTCTGGGATCATCGTAGAAATATTCGCAGGTCCCGTTTCCTGCATGGGCATCGGTGTCAAGAATAAGCACTTTGTTTAATTTGTAATTATTTATCAGATAGCGGGCAGAAAAGGCGACATCGTTGTAAAGGCAGAAGCCTTCCCCGCAGGCGGGCTTGGCATGGTGCATCCCACCGCCGATGGAAATGGCCTTCTTGTAAGTGCCTTTCTGGATGAGGTCGCAGCCCATCTTGGCCTGTCCGATGATGAGCCTGGCTGCCTCCTCCAGTTTGCCCGGTGTATCGAAGGGCATGTTGTCCATGCTCTGGAAAAGGCCGAATTTGACGTGGTCCAGCACGCCCTCGTGGGCGGCCTTATAGTAATCATGTGTGAAATCTATGTAATCTTTGTTGCAGATGAGCAGCAGGTCTTCCAGCGTGGCCGGAGGCGCTTTGATAAAGCGGTATTTCTCACCCTCGGGCAGCCTCTCTTTTAAGAAGCTTGGGAAAATATCGTACCGATCGCCGCGGAACGGATGTCCCGGGCCATAATCATATTCCCGCAATTCTTCGCTGTATAGAATGGCAATCGTCAAGGCGGTTTCTCCGCTGGTTTATTACAGTGAAAAATGCTACAGCAATATTACTCCACCCGAGGAAGTTAAACAAGGTTTCCCTGGGCGGAGCACCTTTCTCTCTGAAAATTAGTGGCATTCTGTTTTACCTTTAATATAAAATGTACACATTCGCGGGTGAGGAGGCCGGCTATATGAAGAAAGTTTTAGTAACAGGCGCCACAGGATTTATCGGCAGGCATGTTGTGCGCGCCAATGTGGAGAAAGGTAATCAGGTTCGTGCGCTGGTGCTGCCTGGCGATGAAGCGGAGACAGTCATCAAGAAATTAGGTGTGGAAACCGTTACCGGTGACATCCGCGATTATGAGTCAGTCAAACAGGCCGCGGCCGGCAGGGAGATCATATTCCACTGCGCGGCGGTTGTCACGGACTGGGCGCCGGCTAGGCTGTTTAAAGAAGTTACCGTGGGTGGGGCAGAGAACATCTGCCGAGCTGCCGTTGATGCGGGCGTATCGCGCCTGGTGGATATCAGCACCTGCGATGTCTTCGGCACCAGCGAGGCCATAGTAATGGATGAGACGCTGCCGCTGCAATACTGGGGCGAGCCTTATCCGGATGCCAAAATAGACGCGGAAAAAATCATGCGTAAATATCACGAGGAGAAGGGGCTGCCCCTGGCCATGGTCTACCCGCTCTGGGTGTACGGCGAAGGAGATCAGACCTTTGTGCCATTGCTGGCGGACGCCATTATCAAGAAGGAGCTGATATTCTGGCGCAAGGGTGCCATTGTTTGGCCTACCTACATCGATAATCTTGTAGACCTGTTGATGCTGATATCGGAGGACAAGAGAGCAATCGGGAACGGCTATCTTGTCCATGACGGCGAGTCGACTACGCTGGAGGAGTTCTGCGAGGGCATAGCCAAAGCCCTGGGAGTGCCGCCCATTAATACTTACATACCTTACTGGGCAGCGATGAACGCGGCCAGGGTGATGGAGTTTACCTGGAGGTTGTTCAAGCTGAAGATGCGGCCGCTGCTGACTACCTACACTGTGACAAACCTGGGATCGCGGTTCAGATTCTCTATCGAAAAGGCCGAACGGGAACTGGGCTGGAAGCCGGCTATAAGCTATCGAGAGGGCTTCTCACGCACCATGCAATGGCTGAAGACCCTGGATACGGCATCTTTTAAACAGAAGTAGGAGAGACGACATGAAGGATTTTAAAGGCAAGCTGGTTTACATAAGTGGCGGTTCTTCAGGTATCGGGCTTGGAGTGGCCAAAGCGATGGCGGAAAGGGGGGCAAACGTTGTTATCTTTGCCCGGCGCCAGAAAACCCTTGATGATGCACGTGGAGAGATCGATAAATGTCGTATAGTTGAGGGGCAGAAGATACATTGTCAGTCGCTGGATGTTTCACAGCGCGAGCAGGTCGAGCAGGTGCTCAAGAAAGCTGTAGAGGAATACGGTGTTCCCGACGTCCTGATAAACTGCGCCGGACGCGCTCGTCCCGCTTATTTTGAAGATATCAGTTACCAGCAGTTCGAGGAGACAATAAAAGTCGACCTCTACGGGGTATGGAACACGATATCGGTCCTGCTGCCTTATATGAAGCAACGAGGCGGATATATAGTCAATGTATCTTCCATCGTAGGATTCCTGGGTGTGTTCGGATACACCGACTATGCCGCTGCAAAATTCGGTGTCATAGGCCTGTCGGAAGCTTTACGCAGCGAGATAAAAAGGTACAATATCGCGGTCTCAGTGCTCTGCCCGCCCGATACCGACACCCCGGGATTTGCCGAGGAGAACAAGACCAAGCCGGAG
>JBAZLT010000232.1:0-3769 GCA_041650115.1 Dehalococcoidia bacterium
TAATAGCGGTATATACCCAGCCGGACAGGAAGACCGGGAGGGGACAGCGGCTTGCCCCCTGCCCGGTTAAACAGTTTGCCGCCGGCGCCGGGTTGAATGTAATACAGCCCCAGTCGTTCAAAGATCCCGCGGAGGTGGAGCTACTGGCCGGCCTCAAACCTGACATAATAATCGTAGCGGCATACGGCCAGATATTGCCCGACCCGGTATTGAAGATACCGCCGCACAAATGTATTAATATCCACCCGTCTCTGCTGCCAAAATACCGGGGTCCTTCGCCTGTGGCGGCAGCCATTCTTAATGGGGACACGCGGACCGGCGTCACAATTATGTTAATAGAAAGGAAGGTCGACAGCGGGCCGGTCATTGCGCAGGTGACTGCAGATATAAGGGACAATGATACCACCGGGTCGTTGACCGGGCGGTTGGCCGAAATCGGCGCCGGATTGCTGGTGGATACGCTGCCGGCCTGGGTGTCGGGGACGATACGGCCAATCGGGCAGGATGAAGGCCAGGCCAGCTATACGCGTATGGAGAGGAAAGAGGACGGCCAGCTGGACTGGAACTGGACGGCGGTTCGGTTGTGGCGCAAGGCGAGGGCCTGCAACCCCTGGCCGGGAAGCTATATCAATTGGAAGGACACGAGAATTAAGATTATGGAAACCATCCCGCTGCCGGCCGTGGAAGAAGGCCCCGCGGGCCAGGTTGTAGAATTGCCTCGGGGAAGTGCCGCGCGAGTGGCTGTCAGGACAGGGGACGGCCTGCTCGGATTATTACGAATTCAGCCGGAGGGGAAGCGCGAGATGACGGCCAATGATTTCACGGTGGGACATCGCGATTTCATCGGCAGCATACTTTGACTTAACCGCCATCGGGAAATAAACTAATAAAGTATTAATGTAATCTACGGAGAATCGGCAAGAATGGTACTTTACCTTATATTAATGGTGCCTGCCCTGATATTCATGATATATGCCCAGATCAAGGTCAAGTCCACCTACTCCAAGTATTCCAAGGTCTACAATCAGAAGGGAATAACCGGTGCACAGGCTGCCATGCAGGTGCTGAGGGCCAACGGCATGTCTGATATACCGATCGAGACCGTCAAAGGTAAGTTAACCGATCATTACGATCCTTCCAAAAGGGTGCTGAGGCTTTCGCCCGAAGTAGCCGGAACGCCCTCTGTAGCCGCAGTTGGAATAGCTCTTCATGAAGTCGGCCATGCCATGCAGCATAAGACCAAGTATGCCATGATGGGCCTGAGGTCGGCTCTGGTGCCCGTTGCTAATATCGGCAGCACACTCGGGTGGATTCTTGTATTCGGCGGGCTGCTGCTGATGGGCCTGTCACAGGTTTTCGGCGAGATGGTGGCCATAGTCGGTATACTGCTTTTTTCGGCCGCAGTCCTGTTCACGCTCATTACCCTGCCCGTTGAGTTCAATGCCAGCAGCCGGGCAAGGCAGATGATCAAGGATACCGGACTGCTGGTGGGGCAGGAATACGAAGGGGCGAGCGCGGTTCTCTCCGCCGCGGCCCTGACCTATGTGGCAGCCATGCTGCAAGCCGTGGCACAGCTTCTTTACTTTGTCTTTCTGGTATTCGGCGGCAGGCGGGATTAGGCCAAAGCATGGCCAGCGAGATATCAGGATTCAACGAGGCAGAGCTCGACAAGTTCGAGACCTTTAGGACCATCGTTCAGCGTTTACGGAGTGAGGGCGGCTGTCCCTGGGACCGGCGGCAAACGCATGAATCTCTCAAGAAATATCTGATTGAGGAAAGCTATGAGGTACTGGAGGCGATCGATAATAACGAGATGACGGCCCTCAGCGAGGAGCTGGGAGACCTCTGGCTGCAGATAATGCTTCATTCCCAGATCGCCAGCGAGGCGGGGGAGTTCTCTCTCGAGGACGTTTTACGCAGCATCAACAGAAAAATGATCAAGCGTCACCCGCATGTCTTCGGCGGCGAGAAGGTAGCTGACGCAGAGGAAGCGTCGCTTAGCTGGCAGGAGCTTAAAGAACGTGAGAAGAACGGCAGTCAATCTCTGTTGGGAGGCATCCCGGGCAGCTTGCCGGCCCTAGCGTACAGCCAGACCGCAGGCCGGCGGGTGGCTGCCGTGGGTTTCGATTGGGAGCATGAGGACGATATCATAGATAAGCTGGTCGAGGAGGTGGAGGAGCTGAAGAAAGCCGCGACCCATGAGGAGAGGAATCACGAATTTGGCGATGTGCTGCTGGTGCTGGCCAGCGTTGCCCGCCGCATGGACGTGGACCTTGAATCAGCACTACGCTTGGCCAATGCCCGCTTTACGCGGCGATTTCAGTACATCGAGCAGACATGCCGCGACCGGGGTCTGGACCTGAAGGGCATGAAGCTCAGCGAGATGGATGCCATCTGGGACGAAGCCAAGAGGAAAGTGGGGTAGGGGACTTGTCTGGTCGGGGAGAGAGGACTCGAACCTCCGACCTCAGCGTCCCGAACGCTGCGCGCTAACCAACTGCGCTACTCCCCGCACGGGTTAGATATTATAGTCGGCTTTAACTTTTAGAGCAACAATTGTAAACTTATGGGCTATGAAATTTTGCATCGTCATAGCGGACGGCGCCTCCGGCTGGCCCCTTGAAGAAAGGGGAAACAAGACATGCCTCGAGCTTGCGCATACTCCCAACCTTGACCGGATGGCCCGGCAGGCGTATAGCGGCAGGGCATTGACCATACCGGCCGGTATGGAGCCGGGCAGCGCGCCCGCATGCATGTCTGTTCTGGGCTATGACCCAACAGTCTACTACAGGGGAAGGAGCGCCATCGAGGCGCGCAGCGTGGGTGTTCCGATTGGTCCAGCCGACGTCACATTGCGCTGCAACCTCGTGACCATAGTAGACGGCAAAATGGTGAGCCATAGCGCCGGCCATATCAGCACCGGCGAGGCTACCGCCATCATTGATACACTGAACGAAAAGCTGGGCTCCGACGAGATAAAATTCTTCTCCGGCATCAGCTACAGGCATATCCTCAGGATAAGCGGCCATGAGGATACACTGTCGGCAGACTGCACTCCACCTCATGACATAACCGATCGACAGGTGGGGGAATACCTCCCGCGTGGACGAGGCAGCGAGCTTCTGTGCCGGTTGGTGAAAAAATCCGAGTCCATATTGGACGACCATCCGGTTAACCGGGAACGGAAGAGGCAGGGCAAGCTGCCAGTGACCTCGATATGGCTTTTCTGGCCCAGCGGCCGGGTGCCTGAGATGCCTTCCTTCGCGGAATTGCGCGGCCTGAGGGCATCTCTTACATCGGGTGTCGATTTGCTGCGCGGGCTGGCTATCATGGCCGGCATTGAGGTACTGCATATCGATGGTGTCACCGACAACCTCGATAACGATTTCGCAGCCCAGGCTGATGGTGCGCTGGGAGCTCTTGCAGCCGGCGACCTGGCAGTCATGCATATCGAGGCGCCTGACGAGATGGGGCACAGGGGTTCGATAGCCGACAAGGTGAAGGCTATCGAACTGATCGACAAGGAGGTTGTAGGCAGGCTGCTGGACTGGAATGGTGGGCAGATTAAAGTGCTGGTGATGCCCGACCATCCCACACCCATCAAGCTCAAGACGCATTGCGCCGAGCCGGTTCCCTTTCTCATATGGGGCGCAGGCGTAAAACCCAATGGGGCAGCCCGCTTCACGGAGGCGGAGACCGCCCGCACCAGTATCCTGGTCGACCCGGGCTACAGATTAATGGATATATTTTTGAAGAAGAAATAAGAAAG
>JBAZLT010000233.1:0-3754 GCA_041650115.1 Dehalococcoidia bacterium
CCCAGTTGCTATACCAGATACAGAACAAGTTCAGGGACGAGCCGCGCTCCAGGGGAGGCCTGTTGAGGGTGCGCGAGTTCATCATGAAGGATCTCTACAGCTTCGATATCGATGAGGCCGGACTGGATATCAGCTACGAAAAGATGACACAGGCATATAAAAATGTATATGCCCGCTGCGGGCTGCCTGCAGTGATGGTTGACGCCGACAGCGGCGCCATCGGCGGCAAGGCCTCGCATGAATTTATGCTGATAGCCGAGGGCGGCGAGGATCAGATTATATTCTGCAAAAAGTGCGGCTATGCAGCCAATATGGAGAAGGCCACCAGCGTGAAAACTTCCGCTCCTGCGGGGAAACCGCTGGCGATAGAGGAGGTCTCCACTCCGCACATGACCACGATCGAAGAAGTGGCCAATTTCCTGGGTGTTAAAGCCGAGCAGACGCTCAAGTCCGTATTTTACGTGGCTGACGGCGAGATCGTTTTCGTGGTCATACGCGGCGACCTGGGTGTGAACGAGATCAAGCTCAAGAACCTGCTCAAGTGCAACGATTTACATATGGCCACCGAGGCGGAAACAAAAGAGGCCGGCCTGGTGGCAGGCTACGCCTCCGCCATCAGCCTGAAGGGCCACCGGATAGTGGCCGACGATTCCATCAAGCTGGGCGGCAACTTCGTGGCCGGCGCCAACAAGCCGGACGCGCATTTGAAAAACGTTAACTATCCCCGTGATTTCAAAGTTGACACCGTGGCTGACATCGCAGTCGCAAAGGCCGGCGATCAGTGCCCCAAATGCGACGGCAGGCTCGAATCGCAACAGGGTATCGAAGTGGGCCATATCTTCAAGCTGGGCACTTTCCTCAGCGAGCGATTGGGCGCTAATTACCTGGATAAAGACGGCGCCGGCAAGCTGATAGTCATGGGATGCTACGGCATCGGCGTGGGACGGCTGCTGGCCGCGGCGGTCGAGCAGAACCACGATGACAAAGGTATTATCTGGCCGCTGCCCATTGCGCCCTTCCAGGTCTGTCTCTGCCCGCTCAAGGTCGAGGATGCTGCCGTCATGCAGGCTGCCGAAAAGCTGTACGACGAGCTGACTGCGGCCGGCATCGAAGTGCTGCTGGACGACAGGCCTGAATCTCCCGGTGTGAAATTCAACGATGCCGACCTGATCGGCATCCCGCTGCGCATAGTTGTCAGCTCACGTACGCTGCAGAATAACAGCGTGGAACTTAAGTGGCGACGTGAAAAACAGGCCGAAATACTTCCGCTGGAAGGGCTGGTTGATGCCGTCAGGAAGCTTGTAAAAAGCGCCGATACTTGTTGAGCGCAGACAGGCATTTGATAGCAATCGCGCCCGAGGGGAAAACCGGCACCGAATGCGCTTCCAGCCACACAATCACGTTGGTATCGAATCGCAACATGTGAGGCGGCCAGACTACCAGAGGTTTGCCTTTGTTGGGTGCAGCCAGGAAGGGAGGGCAGAACGTGCCTGGGTCAATGGGGAAGATGGGCGGAGGAAGCTGTACCGCTATGCAGTCCACGTTTTCGTCATCGGCCATGGCCTCGATGAAGGCGCCGTGGTTGTTGTTGAAAGAGCTGAAAGTATAAATAATGCCGAAATCGTAGGGATTCAGCGCTATCTCCCAGGCCGGGAAGGTCTTATGCAGCCTGTCATAGCTGGCTTTTCCCGGCTCTGCCATGACCAGTCCGTTTTGATAGATGGTATCGGTGGCCAGCACCGCTTCGCCGCCGGGGAATGTGGCAATGGCAACACGGTTGCCGCTGAGCACCGGTAGATAGGAAAATGCCTTGGCCAGATAGAGGAAATCGTCCAGTGTGTCCGCCTTGATGGCGCCGGCCTGCTTCAGGGCGACGTCGAAAACTATGTCGCTGCCCTGTAACAGCGAGCCCGTGTGCGACATGGCTGCCTTTGCCCCGGCTTCGGTCCTGCCGCCTTTCAGGACGATCACGGGCTTACGCGGCGTGGTCTGTTTCAGCACCTCATAGAAGCGGCGGCCGCCTCCCTTAATCGATTCCAGATGCAGGCAGATAACACCGGTGTCCGGGTCCTGCGACAGGTACTCCAGCGCTTCAACCTCGCTGATGTCCATCTTGTTGCCCAGGTCGATCAGCTTGGCCAGGCCCAGGTGGAAATCGGACATCATCCAGTTCAAACGCGGCTCATACATGCCCGACTGAAAGATGAAGGAGACCTTCCCCGCGGGCAAGGCTGTCATGGTGAAGAAGCTGATGACCAGCTTGTTGGAGCTATTGATGGGGCTGAGGGCGTTGGGTCCGATAGCCCTGATCCCCTTTGCCTTCAACATCTGCGCCATTTCGTTCTGGATTCTCCTGCCCTCGGTGCCGATCTCTGAGAACCCTCCGGTGACAACCACAACACCTCCTATCTTGTCGCCCGGCAGGCTTCTAATGATGTCGAGAACGTTGCGTGCAGCCACGGAGATTATCACCAGGTCGACATATCCGCCTATATCGTCAAAACTCTTGAAGGTCTTGATGCCGTACACCTCATCCTGATTGGGATTAACAGGGTAGATTTTGCCCTGATAACCCATATTGACCAGGTTCTCGACAAGGTGATAGTTGACGGCGAATTTGTTGTTGGATGCGCCTATGATCGCAACGCTGGAGGGATAAAGAAAACGCTGCAGGAAATTCTCAGGCATTTATGCTCTCAAAGTGGCGCCCAGCTCTTTGCTCAGCCGCTCCAGGATGCGTGTCTGGACTTTGTCGACTTCCTCGTCTTTAAGAGTACGGTCGGCAGCCTGGTAGGTCAGTCTGAAGGCAACCGACTTTTTGCCGGGGGGCACCTGTTCTCCAACATACAGGTCGAACAGCTGCAAATCGGATACCAGGTTGAAGCTCTTAGCTATTTCAACTATTTTGCGATATTCAGTATCCGCATCCAGCAACACCGCAATATCCCGCGTGGTGCCGGGATATCTCGATACGGCTTTATATACCAGGGGTTTGGACGATATCTTGAGCAGCCGGTCCACATCCAGCTCAAATAAAAAGGCCGGTTCGGAGATATCGAACTGTCGCAATACGGCGGGATGGACTTCGCCGATTACACCGATTTTAACCGAGCCGCACATCACATCGGCGCACTTGGCCGGATTAAGAGTGGCATCATTCCCCGGCAGGTATTCAGCTTCCACACCGAGCCTTGCGAGCACCGACTCCACAATGCCCTTAATAAAATAGAAATCCACCGGAACGGACTTATGCTGCCAGTAAATATCCGGAACAACGCTGTCGACCAGCCCGCACAGTATCTCATTTTCCACGGGAAGGTCCCTGGTCCGTGGTACAAATACCTTGGCTATCTCAAACAACCTGATGTTGTTTTCCCTGTTGCGCTGGTTGCGGGTCAACGTGCTGAGGACGCCTGCCCTCAGGCTGGTGCGCAGATATTCCAGCTCCCTGCTCATGGCATTGGCCATTTTCAGCGGCTCGGCAGCCTGTGCATTCGGTGTTGGAGATAGTCGGCCCAGCACCTCAAGGCTGGTCAGTGGATAGGTGATGATCTCCTGAAAGCCGCACCCGACCATGATATCCTGCAGGTTGCGTCTGAACGCCACAACGGGGTTACTCTCACCGGTCGGCAGCGGGGAGCTGAGCACAGACTCGGGAATATTTTCATACCCCGTAGCCCTTGCCACCTCCTCAACCAGGTCAACCGGTATATTAATATCATTTCTCCACCACGGCGCCTCGACCCGCACAGTC
>JBAZLT010000234.1:0-3748 GCA_041650115.1 Dehalococcoidia bacterium
CATCAAGGACATGGCTAAAAAGGTGAAGCATCAAATCGATTCTTCATCCAAAGACGATTTAATCGGTCTGTCCGTCAAGGTGAAAATTGTGACGCGCAGAGGGGAATTTGAGATCAATACCGGACCTATGCTGGGAAGCCCGGAAAACACCTTGACTTTCGATATGCTGGAAGAGAAATTCCAAGATTGTGCCAATCATGCGGCAAAGCCGGTTTCAAAGAAGAACTTAAAAGAGGTCAGCAGCCTGGTCAGGAGGTTGGAAGAGGTAGAGGACGCAGGGAAAATACTGTCGTTGCTGGTCTGAAGGAGGAATAGTGTGTTAGCACAGGTTTTACTTACTCCGGCCGAGTCCAAGAAATTGATAGCAAAGGCCATCGCCAGTATGGACGAGGTTAAGAAGGCTTTAAAGAAAGGATTGATAGTGCTCCATCCCAGCAGCAGTAGCCATTTTGTGGTGGAGGAGATACTCGGATTTAAGCCACCTACTGAAGCATGGGTATGCGGGGTGGCCAGCCCGCGCGGTATGTGCTTTGAGGTGGGTGTTATTCTGGCAACTCAGAAGTTCGCTGCTGCAGTGACTTCTGATCCGGGAACTTTTCCTCATTCGTGGGTGATAAAGGATGGAAAGTTCTCGGCGGGTGAGGCGCTTTCCAGTCTGCTCGAGCAAATGGGTCCCGGCGATTTCTATATCAAGGGAGTCAACGCTGTAGATCCGCAGGGAAATGTCGGTGTGCTGGTCGGGAATCTGGTTGAGGGTGGAACTATCGGCCGGGTCATGTCCGCGCAAAGGGAAAATGGTTTTCAGATTATCTGGCCCGTCGGTATGGAGAAGCTGATTCCAATTTCCGTCCAGCAGGCGGTACAGGAGGTGAAAAAATCTGCCATAGATTATTCCATGGGCATGCCTGCCGGCCTGTTCCCATGCACTGGTGGAAGGAAAATCGATGAGATGGAGGCTATTAATATATTGTCCGGGGCTGAAGCGGTCCCCATCTGCGCCGGGGGATTGGGGGGAGCCGAGGGGGCGATCACATTGATGATAAAAGGTGACGAACGTAGCGTAAAGCAGGCCATCGGCTATGTCGAGCAGTCCAAGGGGGCCAGGTCGCCGCAGATTCGCCTGGCCAACTGCGGCCAGTGCATCGCCAACGGGATAACCTGTAAAAACATGGATAAGAAATCCTGGGTCGTTTTCTAACGATCATCTTATATGTTTCATATATGAAATGGCAGCTCAAAAATTGAGTTAAGAAGGAGGTTGCAGGTCAGGAATTGTTCTAAACATGTGGTGCTGTTGTAGATGCCAATTAAATTATTCAAAGGAGATGATGAATGGCTGTTGCTAAAAATAATAATGTCTCAAATGCAGTAAATGCCGGTGACGCTGAAGAGAAGCTGCTGCTTCCCCTTCCCAAGTGGAAAATCTGGTATATCATGGTGGTTATTTTCATACTGCTTTTCTTCGATTTCGCCACCCGGGTTGTGGTAGGTCCGCTGTTTCCCCTGATCAAACAAGAATTCAATCTTTCTGATGCCCAGCTCGGTTTGCTCAATACGGTGACACTGATAATGGTGACCGTTCTGGCAATGCCGCTTTCCTATGTAATCGATCGCTGGCGGCGCGGCAAGATGATGTCACTCATGGCGATCGTATGGAGTCTGGCTTCGCTGGTCAGCGGGCTGGCAACCAGTTTCGGTATGCTCCTGACGGGCAGAGCCGCGCTCGGTGTAGCGGAGGCCAGCTATAACTCCGGCGGACAGACCATGATCATGGCCACCATAAGGAAACGGCGGCGAACCACGGTAACCGGCTTTTTATATACGGGCATGATGCTGGGCGTAGCGGGTGGTATGGCATTGGGTGGAATTCTGGGCGCTAAATACGGCTGGCGTAACACACTAATGATACTTGCGGTACCCGGCATTCTTTTCGGTATCCTGGCATGGTTTATGCCGGATTTCAAGAACCCGCCCAAAGGCGCAGCCGGACAGGGCGCCGGAAGCGGTATAGCCGCGGTGCTTAAAGCGTTCGTTACCAATAAATCGGTAATGCTGATGGTCGTTGCCTATGCCCTGGTCAATTTCCTGATCTATACCACTCTCTCGTGGTTGCCCACGTACCTTATCCGCTACGACAACATGGATATTGCCAGGGCCGGGTCCATGGCGGGGGTGGTAATGGTGACCGCGCTGGTCGCCATGCCCATCGGCGGCTGGCTGGGCGACCTGGCAGCGCGCAGGAGCGCCAGGACGAAAATCCTGGTTATCCTGATAGCCACAGCCGTAGGCACGATCGCAGATGCGCTGGCTGTACTGCTCAATATCTGGCCGCTCTTTATCGTGGGCGCGCTGGGCGTCAGCACCTTGATACCTCCCCAGCAGGTGAGCCTGCAGGAGCTCGTTCCCGCCCACCAGCGTGCCAGCGTATTCGGATTCTACTATGCAGGCATCTTCATACTGGGCGGGTTGTGGGCGCCCTTCGCCGTCGGCGCGATCTCCGATGCGGCCGACCTCAAAACGGCCTTTTGGGTGGCGATCTGCATAGCGGCCACGGCGGTCATCGTTTATGCTTTCGTATATAAAGCTTTCAATAAAGATTACTTCCGCGCAAGGGAGCAGGAACAGAGCGCATCCGTTACGTAAACATAACAAGAAGACTGTATCTATTAAATATGCTGGCCGGTGGCGCCTGGGTTGCCACCGGCTGGCGTTTTGTGGTTTAAAGGAGTAATAAATACAGGGAACATGGGCCGGACGGGGGACGAGTCCGGCGCACGTATATGATAGAGGAGGTTACAAAATGGACTGGCTGGTTTACCTGGCATGCATTGCAGGAGGGGGCTTCCTGGTCAACGGCGTACCCCACTTCGTTGCGGGCATAAGCGGGAGAAAATTTCACAGCCCCTTCGCATCGCCGCCCGTGAAGGGGCTTTCCTCCGCCGTGGTCAATGTCATCTGGGGGCTGGTGAATTTCATTATCGCCTTCGTCCTGCTTAAATGGGCGGGCGCCTGCGATATGGGATACGACTGGAAAACGCTTGCCTTTGCAATCGGGGCGGTCGTGACATCCATATCCCTTGCCGTCGTCTTAGCCCGCGTGGACAGGAGTTAAAACGGATATCGGCTGCAATAACCGGCAGGGAGGAAAGAAATGGCTGATTTGGTCAGGACGGAAGTTCAGGACTATATCTGCACGATTACTATCGATCGGCCCGAGAGGCGCAACTCACTCAATGCGGAGGTAGTGGAAGGACTCTGCGGCGCTATTGAAAAAATCAAGCCGGGGGGCGATGTCAGGGTGGTCGTGCTGCGCGGTGCTGGTGAGAAGGCCTTTTGCTCGGGCGCCGATGTTGGGGCGCTGGTCGTGACCGGGGAAGGAAAGAATTTGATACCGGATGCAATGCGGGCTGTTCGCAACTGCCCCTGCCCGGTTATCGCCATGATCTATGGATATGCGGTGGGGGCGGGCTGCGACCTGGCCTGCGCCTGCGATTTCAGGATCATGGCCGACACCGCCAGGATAGGCATAAATCCGGCCAAGCTGGGGCTGGTCTATTTCCCGGAGTCCATACACAGGTTCATCGGGCTGATAGGCGCGGCCAATGTCAGGGAGTTGCTTTTTACCGGCCGCTTCTTCACGGCGCAGAGGGCGCTGGAGATGGGTCTGGTCAGCTACGTTGTGCCGGAGAGCGAGCTGCATGCTTTCACCTATGACCTGGCCGCGGAACTGGAAGCCAACGCGCCCCTG
>JBAZLT010000235.1:0-3742 GCA_041650115.1 Dehalococcoidia bacterium
TGGACGGTCAGTTTATCGAGGTTACCGGCACAGGCTACGAGCCGGTAGGTGAATTCTACCGGGACGGCAGTAAATTGGACCCCGCTGATCCCGTACTGCAGAAATACTTAAAGGCAGCCAACCTCTGCGCCAATGCCAAGCTCTATCAGGAAGATGAGCGCTGGAGGATCAAGGGCGATCCTACGGAGGGCGCCTTCCTGGTGGCTGCGGCCAAGGCTGGACTGATGGAATACCAGGCCAGTAACGAGAATCCGCTGGTGGGAGAGATACCGTTCACTTCGGAGACCAAGAGGATGGTGGTGGCCTATCGCGAGCCGGACGGGGTTGTGGCCTACTCCAACGGGGCTGCAGAGGTTATCCTCAAGGCCTGCGAATATATTTATCGTGATGGGACAGAGGTCAAACTGGATGAGGATGAGCGGGGTCGCATTCATGGCAAGATCCATCAGATGGCGGCCGAAGCGCTGAGGGTGCTGGGCACGGCTTACAAACGGTTGCCCGGCGAGTTCAACACTGAGGAGTCCACAATCCGCGGAATGGTGCTGCTGGGTCTGGGTGGAATGATCGATCCGCCACGGGTGGAGGCCAGGGGGTCCATCGAAGTGTGCGACCAGGCAGGCGTGAGGACGATCATGATAACGGGAGACCACAAGCTTACGGCGGTTACCATAGCCGGCGATCTCGGCATCATGAAAGGCGGGATGGCGCTGACGGGCGAAGAGATAAACGGGATGCCCGATGACGAATTCAATCGCACGGCGGAGAAGGTCGATGTGTATGCCAGGGTCTCGCCGGAGCACAAGCTGCGCGTGGTTGAGGCGCTGGCCCGCAAGGGACATGTGGTGGCCATGACGGGGGATGGAGTCAATGATGCTCCTGCGCTCAAGAAGGCCGATATCGGCATAGCCATGGGCATCAAAGGCACGGACGTCACACGGGAAGCCGCCGATATGATATTGACCGACGATAATTTCGCCTCTATCGTTGCGGCGGTGGAGGAAGGGCGCGCCATCTATGACAACATTAAAAAGTACCTGGTGTTTTTGCTATCCTGCAACCTGGGCGAGATACTGCTGATGGCATCCGCCATTCTGCTGGGTCCCGTGCTGGGTATACCGGCCGGAGCGCTGCCGTTGATAGCGGTGCAGATACTCTACGTCAACCTGGCTACCGACGGGCTGCCGGCGCTGGCCCTGGCCGTCGATCCTTACTCTAAAGACGTTATGTTCAGGAAGCCCAGACCGCGCAACCAGACCGTATTTACGCGCAATACGGTCAGTTACATGGTTATCATGGGCCTCTGGACCTGTATCGCCTCCATTTTCGTCTTCGTCTGGGCGCTCAACCGCGGCGAGAGCCTGATGGAGGCGCAGAGCCTGTGCTTCGTCACCCTTATCATTATCCAGTTCCTCAATGCCTTCAACTGCCGCTCGCTGGAGCGTTCGCTCTTCAACCTCGGCGTTGAGCAGAATAAGTGGCTGCTGGCTGCCGTCGCCTGGGAGCTGACTCTGCTCTTATTTGTAGTCTATCTGCCCTTCCTGCAGGGCGCTTTCAATACCTTTTCGCTGACCATGGAGGACTGGGTGATGGCGGTGTCCAGCGCCCTGACTATAATCGCAGTAGCCGAGCTATACAAGCTGACTTCGGCCAAGCTCAGCGAGTAAAAAGTAATAGCAGTAGGGGCGGACCTGAAGATCCTCCCGCAGAGGATAAGGTAACAGTCACCTGAAACAGCCTCTATTAGAAAAGGGCCCGCCCCAGCGCCAGCTGGAGCAGGAAGTAGATCAGAGCGGCGATGATGGCGGCGCCGGGTATGGTCAGCAGCCAGGCCCAGACGATGCGCAGGGTGATGCCCCAGTGGACTGCCGTCCAGCGGTTGGCCGAGCCGACACCGGAGACTGCCCCCGTTATGACATGTGTGGTACTGACGGGCACACCCAGGTGGGTGGCCAGGAAGATGGAGAAGGCGCTGGCGGTCTCGGCGCAGAAGCCGTCTATGGGCCTCAACCGCGTTATTTTCTGACCCATGGTCTTGACGATGCGCCAGCCGCCGGTCAGTGTACCCAGGGCGATGGCGGCGTAGGACAGCAGAACCACCCAGAGAGGTACATGGAACTCTGCGATCAAACCCCCCGCCAGCAGCAGGCTGGTGATGACGCCCATGGTTTTTTGAGCATCATTTCCCCCGTGCCCCAGGCTATAGAGAGCGGCTGAGATGAGCTGCGCTATACGCGACCACCTGTTGACCAGGCCCGGGCGTTGTCTGCACAGTATCCATGATGTGATTACCTTCAATAGATAACCCAGGACCAGTCCGATGGCAGGCGCCAGTATGATAAAGATCAGGGTCATGGTCCAGCCCGAGGGTATTATCACGCCGAAGCCGCTTTTTACGATGGCTGCGCCGGCATAACCGCCGATGAGGGCATGCGAGGAGCTGCTGGGCAATCCCAGGTACCAGGTGATGAGGTTCCAGCTTATCGCGCCCAGCAGTCCCGCCAGCACGACCGTCTCGTTGATGGAGTTGACATCGATCATGCCCTTACCGATGGTTTCGGCTACCAGCGTGCCGAAGATGAGGAATGCTGCGAAGTTAAAAAAGGCGGCCCAGATAACCGCCAGCCGGGGGGAGAGGACGCGTGTGGAGACCACGGTGGCGATGGAGTTGGCGGCATCGTGCATGCCGTTGGTGAAATCGAAGACCAGGGCGATGAGTATGATAAAGCCGATGAAGATTAAATTAAGGTCAAGCATAGGCGACGGGACAACAACAAATATTCAGGCGACTAATTATATTACGTTTTAAGCTTAATTGTTACCCGGGTTCGCAGGGACCTGTGGGACCAGGGGGATGGAGGATTGGCGGCTGCCGTCAATACGGATTTTGCCGGCGGCGCAGGGTCATGAGAATTCCAAGGAATAGCGCAGTCAGCAGGCATAGTGAACTGAGCATCAAAACGATGTTGTTGCCCAGGTTGTCGCTCACACTGAAGCTGCCCGCGCTCACCCCGTTGACATATACCGAGTAAGTGCCCGGCATCTCACGGCTGATCGCGAACTGGAGCCTGGTGGATTTGCCGCTGTTAACTGAAACGCCGTAGCTCTGGTCCTTTTCCCCATTGACATAAACCGTAATTCTGGTTGAGCCGTTTACGGTTCCTTTGTTGGCTACCACTGCCGAGACCGTCACAGAAGCGCCCGGCTCAGCCTTTGAGGAGGACAAGGATGCCGACTGAACCACGATATTCGACAAATTAACAGCATTATTATCCCATGTCCAGGAGTGTGTGTCTGAAACAGTAGACGAATGCGAGGTAACTCCCTGATGCGCGGGCGGAGCAACGGCTTCAGGTGCTTGCGGCGGCGCCGGTGCCGGCGGTGCCTGAATATGTGTTCTCGCGTTGCCGAATGCGGGCCCGTGCATGGTTCCTGCAGGGTATTGCCAGACAACGGCGCCGGTGGAGATGAGTTCCGAGCCGCCGGGGGCGCGGCAACAGGAGATCGTTACCGTTACCTGCCGAGTGCCTGCGGGTGCGAGTGATCCAAGATTCCAGGTCACTATGCCGCCCGCGTAGGCGCCACCGTCGCTGGAGCCGACGTAATCGCAGCTCGAGGGGAGTATATACTGGGCGATTACGTTGCCGGCGGCTACAGATGAGCTGTTATTGGTTACAGATAATGTGAAAACCAGATTGGTGCCGCACTGTCCGCTGGCCGGCCCGCTGACCGCAATTGATAGCAC
>JBAZLT010000236.1:0-3733 GCA_041650115.1 Dehalococcoidia bacterium
AGTTTCGGTTATTCTGTTTCTTAAATCCGAGTCGATCTCAGCCGGGCAGGATACGGCGGTATTTATATAGTAATCGGTCTCCTCGTACCATTTCGAATCGAACGTCAGAATGCGCGGCACCCCCGGTGGCAGAGTATATACGATCTCGGAGATCTCAACCAGCTCATGCACCTCGTTCCCCAGGATGGAAGCGTTGAACTCGCGGCCGTCAATGAATTCTTCCACCAGCGCGTTGCCCCGAAAGCGGGCGCTGATGCGTACGACCTGTTCTTTCAGTTGCTCCATGTTGTATACAACATTCTCAGGTAAGAGGCCGTGGCTGGCATCCTCGTCCCTGGGCTTTACTATGCAGGGAAACCTGAGGTGGAAATCGCGAATATTGGCGGGTGTCAGCACAACATAGTCGGGCGTGTCTATACCGGACCGGAGCAGGACCTGTTTAAAAGCAGCTTTATCCAGAGTCAGGTCCAGCGTGCTGGAGGGATTGCCGGTAAATGAAAGTCCCATCTCCTCCATCATGCGTGCCACCACCGGCTCTGAATGGGGCTGGTCCTCGAACCCCTCGAAAAGATTGAATATAACATCGGCCTCGATACTGCGCAGCACGCTACCGACGGAGTCGATAGGAGGTTTTAGCGGGACTTTCTCTACCTCGTGTCCCTGGCTGATAAGGGCGTCTTTGACAGCCACTACCTCCTCGAGGACGCCGGTGATAGCCTCCTCTTCACCTTCGGGAATAATGATCGCGCCCGGTGGTTGATTGTAAATGATGGTAACTTTTAAAGGCATAATCGACTCCTTTTCAGAGCAGCTTCCAGAATTGCCCGTATCAGCCGCTGATAAGTCCAGCCCATCTTGTAGGACATAATAGGAAGGTCTCCTGAATCAGGATTAAGCCCGGGCAGTGGATTGACCTCGAGGAAATAAGGGGTGCCGTTCGGTGTTACGCGAAAATCGACGCGTGCACAGTCGCGGCAGCCCAGCGCTTTATAAGCACGGATGCTGGCAACGCTGATGCGCTTAAGCGTTGACGCTGCGAGGCCCGCGGGGCATTCATAATCCACCAGGTTGCGCCAGTCGCGCTTGATTTCCAGCGAGTATACGAACGTCCTGTACTTTTTTTTAGGGACGACCCGCATTATGCCGACGATCGAGGGGGGATTATTGCCGGTTATTCCCACCGTTATCTCCTCGCCATCGATGTATTTCTCGATGATAACAGGCTGATTATACTGACGCAGCAGGGCGCCTGCGGCAACCAGAGCCTGCCTGGCGGTACTGACACGTGAGGTCAACCGGATACCCTTGCTCGAGCCTTCGAAGGCGGGTTTGATGAATGCCGGCAGAGGTATGGACTGTCCTTTCAGCGTTTTGATATCCTCCTGGCAGCTGACCGTGACCCAGGCAGGTGTGGATACACCGGCGTCGCTGACGATCTGCTTGGCCAGGGGTTTATCAAGGGTGATGGCCAGAGTCAGTGGATCCGAACCGGTATAGGGTATATTCAGCATCTCAAGCACCGCAGGCACCTGCGACTCGCGGCTGCGCAGATTACCTCTCCCCTCCGAAATGTTAAAAACGAGGTCGACTTTTGTCTTGAGGATATTAGCGAGGAACTTGCGGCCCCCGCCCAGATTAATCGTGCGGTGTCCTAACGAGCGAAGATTGCCTGATAAGGCCCTGATGACCCTTACCGAATCGTACTCTTCAAGCGCGTCCTCAGGGAGATCCCCGCCTGCCTCTATATCGTCCTTGAGGTCGTAGGCGAGGCCAATTCTCATATCGTCCCGTTTACGCCGCTGCGAGCTCCAGAACCATCTGCTGATCGTTAGTCTTGCGCCGTCCGTTGCGTCCGGCCGAAGCTGATGCAGGCTTGGGATTATGATAACTGTAGGTCTTACCCAGGTAGTTCTTAAATATAAGCTGCCCGTCGTTGCGGGATATCAGGTAACTGGTCTGGAGCGGCACCTTGCCGCCACCGCCCGGTAGATCGATAACATAGGTGGGCACTGCCAGGCCGGAGGTATGTCCCCGCATTCCCTCGATGATGCGCAGACCCTTTTCCACGGTGGTGCGCAGATGCTCTGTGCCCTCAACCTCATCCGCCTGGAACAGGTAATAAGGGCGGATTTTAGCTTTAAGTAAACCGTGGCAGAGCTGTAGCTGGCTCTCTATCGAATCATTGACGCCGGCCAGCAATACCGACTGGTTGTTTACCGGTATGCCGCGGCGCAGTATTTTATCGCAGGCGGCCCTGGCCTCATCAGTCAACTCATTGGCATGGTTGAAATGGGTGTTCAACCAGATGGGGCCATAGCGAGAGAGCATGTCGCAAAGATCATCGTCAATGCGCTGGGGCAAGACTACCGGCACGCGGCTGCCGATGCGTATAATCTCGACATGAGGAATGGCTCGTATCTTCTTCAGAATATCTTCAAGGTGCTTGGTGGAAAGTGTCAGCGGATCGCCGCCGGAGATAATTACGTCGCGGATCTTGGAATCGTTGCGTATATAATCGATCATTCGGTCGATCTCGTGCGGAGGACGCACCCAGCGACCGCGACGCCATTCTCTTTTACGTGTGCAGTGACGGCAGAACATGGGACAGATATCCGTCACGACCATCAGGACGCGATCGGGATAACGGTGCACCAGGCCGGGGACCACCGAGTCTCGCGCCTCTTCCAGGGGATCTTCGGAAAGCATGCCTGACAGGGCGATCTCTTCGAAAACAGGCATGGCCTGCCTGCGTATGGGATCGTCCGGATTATCGTGGTTAATCAGGCAGAAATAGTACGGCGTGATGGAGATGGGGAATTTTTCGGTGACCAGCCTGAGGCTTACCTGGTCGTATATGGTTAAAAAGATAAGTTTTGACAGGTCTTCTAAACTGGCGATGCGGTTGCGGAACTGCCACTTCCAATCGTTCCAGTTTTCATCGGACACGCTGTTGAAGAACCTTTGCCGGTTCCTCAACAGGCGCAAGCTCGGAGGCTCTTCTACTTCCGTTGCAGGACGGCCTGGAGGCTCCTCTTCTGCAGAGAACTCGAATAAGTCTTTTTGTTTGGTCGTTGATGCTTGCGCCAACTTGGGCTATGCCTCCTTAAAAACTATAATTTTTTTCTATTTGATGCAATCGTATTTTTTATTCTTTTGTTTTTTATAGCATGTAAAAAAATGCATGTCAAGTATTTTTGGCAAAAAAAGCAAAAATTTTTTTGAGTTGTATCTACGATGGATTTTTTTGGGCGGCTTTTTGGACGCGGCAATGGATGTACGTTTACGAAAATATACAAGAAATCTTACTCATGCTGCGCCACTGCGATTTATCCTGTGGCCGATTATAAATTTATCAAACGATGGAGTATACTCTTATGGTATTGAAGGTCAGGCACAATGAGAGATATTTTTGCGGCTAAATTCGATCCGCGGAATATTATAGACAATCCATCGGAAGACAGGTTGAGAGAATGGGCTCTCGAGCAGGGAGGCATCGTTTCCGAATTCGGCAACCTGGCGGTAACGACGCGTGTCAGAAACCGGATCGCCAAATTTACTGAAGTGATACTCGGCGAAATCGAAGACGAGAATTCCCGGCTGGTGGATGAGGTGCTGAAATATCTTAATCACAGAGACATGATCATGCTCGACCGCGTGATGTGCCAGAGCAATGGTTATAAGAAGAGATGTCGGGTTTACGTGGATGCTCAATATCCCCGTATCCCTCTGATGT
>JBAZLT010000237.1:0-3711 GCA_041650115.1 Dehalococcoidia bacterium
TCAAGGCCGAGCAGAACGCCAAAATCGACCTGGCCAGCAAGCTGGTCAGCCTTGATTCCACACAAAACAATTACCTGAATACGTTTATCTGGGCGCCCATCGACGGCACGGTGGTAAGCGTTGGTGTGAAGGAAAAGGACGTCCTTTCATCCAAAACAAACACTTCAACCAACGCCATAGTGCTGGTCAACACCAGGTACCTCGAATTCTGGGGAACGGTCGATGAAATCGATATTATGAAGATAAAAGTCGGGCAGAAAGCCAATATCGCCGTGGATGCCGTCCCCGATAAGACATTTACGGGCGTCGTGACATTTATCTCGCCCAAGGGCACGGCCGATTCCAATAACGTGGTTAAATACAATATCAGAATAAAGCTTGATGCCACCGATGTTGCTCTCAAAGGCAAGCTGACGGCCACCGCCGACGTCGCTGTATCAACGGTGGAGAAAGCGCTGCTGTTACCCCTGTCAGCTGTAACTACGACCGGCTCGGTCTCCACAGTAACCGTCGTCAGCGGAACCAAGGGTGAGACCGAGAAGAGGGAGGTCACTCTGGGCATCCAGAACCAGCAGTTTGTACAGGTAATCAAGGGTCTGGACGAAGGAGAGATGGTGGTAATCGTAGATAAGGCCAGCGGCGCGCCGGTATCCACAATGATGGGACCTCCGGGAGGAGGCCCGCCACCGGGTCCACCGCCGGGAGGAGGAGGTCCACCTCCCTAGAGATGAAGTTATGAAAAGACGAATGACTGCTTTACTGCTATTAGTGACTATCCTTCTGCCTGTAGCGGTTGCCGGTTGTGGCTCCAGCCAAACGACCACATCTTCCCAGCCTATTGAAGTTAAGCGGGGAGACCTGAGCGTAATAGTCACCTCCGACGGCACTCTCACGGCTCCCGACCAGTTCAACCTGGCCTTCAACACGACCGGCACGGTTCAGACGATACTGGTGAACGAGGGAGAGAAGGTCCGGGAAGGCGCTTTGCTGGCGACCCTGGACCCCTGGTCGCAGATCAATTCGATCAAAACCGCCCTGTACAATATCCAGACAGCGCAAAACAGCATCGACCTGGGATGCAATACGGACCACCTTCCCTACAATTACCCTGACCTGAGCGTCAGCCGCATGGCCGATGAGGCGGTGAGGGATATGAATACGGCCGCCGCCTACTTTGATCTGGGCGACTACAAGGATGCCGGCTACTGGCTGGTCATGACTTACTTCGATATACAGGTGTGCGAGAACCTGATCGAGACCCGACCCAACGCCGCGCAACTGGCGGGCATTAAAAATAATTCCACCTGGTCCCCCGACATAGATGCAGGCGGATGGCAGCCGATAAAGCCTGATTACGAAGCGGCCATACAGATCATGAGGACATATCGTGACAAATTGATTGTCCTTTCCAATCTGATGAAAGATACCAGTGTTCCTTACGAAGAGATCGCCCCCAAGTTTGAGCAGACCCGCCAGGAGATAGCCGGGGTGGCGCAGGCAGCCAGAAGCACCGTAACCATCAAAAGCAGGCTGATATTTAAATACGCGGACACACCGACCAGCGCAGACTTTCTGCAGTCCGCATTGCGCCTTCTTCAGGGTATACAGCAAGCCGGAGCGGCGGATGCGGTTGATCTGAGCAACACCATCTGGGACCTGTACGCCGCCAAGCTCAACCTGCAGGTGGGCCAGGACGTGCTCGAAAATCAGGTGCTCATATTTGAAAGCGGGGGCAATATCAACTGGAAAACGCTGCAGGACTACAACCTTAAGCTGCAGGCCGCCGAGATAAGCCTGTATAAAGCCAAGCGGGACATCATGAATACGGTCATCATCTCCCCATCCAGCGGCACCATCTTCAGCGTAAACCTTAAGGTCAATGACCCTCTCTCATCAGAAGATTACGCCACGCGGCCGGCCGTGGGACTGGTAAATACAAAAGTCATCAAATTCACCGGCACGGTGGATGAGATCGACATCATGAAGGTGAACGTGGGCGACAGCGCCACGATAAAAGTGGACGCCATACCCGACAGGGAGTTTACCTGGAAGGTGAAATTCATCTCACCGTTCGGCGCGAAGTCCGGCAACGTGGTCAAATTCAATGTAATCATTGTGCCGACGGAGATTCCGGGTGAGGACCTGAAGGATGGGCTGCGCGCAACTGCAGAGATAATCACCTCCAGCGTAAAAGATGCGCTGCTGGTCCCCGTCTCCTATATCATCACCACGCCTGGCGGCTCGATGGTCATGGTGATGAACAGCAAGACCGGACAGGCCGAGCCCAGAAAAGTGACCATCGGCCTTCAGAATTTTCAATATGCGCAGGTAACATCCGGCCTGAACGAGGGAGATAAGGTCCAGCTGCCCGGTAAATCGGCAGTGGCTCCCACCCGGACCTCAGGCACCAGCAATCCCATGCGCGTGCTCAGGTAATACTGAAATACAATTAAAGAGCTCTGACATGATTGAACTTAAGAACATCAGTAAAATATACAATATAGGCGACGTGAAAGTGGCTGCGCTGAATGATGTCTCTTTCACCTGCGAAAAAGGCGAGTTTATCTCCATCATGGGACATTCAGGCTCCGGCAAATCGACCATGATGAATATACTGGGCTGCCTGGACCGTCCGACCTCCGGAAACTACATCATAGATTCCGTTGACGTCGCCGGCATGACGGATGACGAACTGGCCACCATGCGCAATCGCAAGCTGGGCTTCGTCTTTCAGTCTTACAATCTGCTGCCCAAACTGACGGCCGTGGCCAACGTGGAGCTGCCGCTCATCTACTCCGGCACCAACCACAGGCGCTCGCGCGCCGTGGCAGCGCTGGAAGCGGTCGGCATCGGTAAACGCGCCTTCCATAAGCCCAGCGAGATGTCGGGCGGCGAGCAGCAACGCGTGGCAATCGCCCGCGCCCTCATCAACGATCCGCTGGTGATACTGGCTGACGAGCCGACGGGCAACCTGGATACCCAGATGAGCCACAACATCATGTCGCTGCTGGTCGAACAGAGTAAGAAGGGTATCACCATAATCGTAGTCACCCACGAGGAGGACATCGCCGCTTATACCCAGCGCACGATTTACCTGCGGGACGGTGTCATCATCGAGGAAAAGAGGCGATGAGTTTCTGGGAAAGCCTCAAGTCGGCCTGGCAGGCCATCTTCTCAAATAAGACACGCTCTTTCCTCACCATGCTCGGCATCGTGATAGGCGTGTGCGCTGTTGTTCTGCTGGTATCTCTGGGACAGGGCTTCCAGGCCAGTATGACGACCACCTTCAATAACATGGGGGCCAGCGCCCTCTACATATCAAGCTCCACGGATAAAACGGTAACCAGCATGCGGCCCCTCACGCTCGATGACGCAGCGGCTCTGAGCGATAAAACCGTGGCCCCTTCCATAAGCGTGGTCTCACCCACTCTCAGCAGCAGGGCAACAATCCAGTACGGCAATAACAGCGCCAACGTGCAGGCCACAGGTGTGAAACCCGTTATAACCGAGATCCGGAATTATCAGGTAGATCAGGGCCGATTCATCACCGACCAGGATGTGTCTGCCAGAAGCAATGTAGTTGTGCTCGGCTACCAGACGGCGACAGATCTCTTCGGCAGCGACAACCCGGTAGGCAAAAGCGTTCGTATCCAGGGTAGCAAGTACCAGGTAGTCGGCACGCTGCAGAAAATGGGCGGCTTCGGCGGCGAC
>JBAZLT010000238.1:0-3655 GCA_041650115.1 Dehalococcoidia bacterium
GCCTGGTTTCGCAGCTTGTTATATCGATTGCTGCCGGCATCACGCTGGGAACCATGGCTCAGAGTTTAAAGCAGGCCGCACTGGTGCGGGCAATGCCCAATACACCGGCACAGGTCGGCAGGGGCATGACGGTCTGGACATCGTCAGGCGAGCTGTCCGGTAAGAAGCACGAGATGGCCAGACGGATACTGGCTTCGCTGGGAGATGAATTGTATCTCAAGGATGAGAAGTACCTGGATATGGCTACGGCGGTAAGCGGCAGTGGCCCTGCCTACGTATTCCTTTTTATGGAAGCATTGATAGATGCAGGAGTGCACATAGGCTTGACCAGGGATGTGGCACAGAAGCTCGTCGTTGAGACAGTTGCCGGTTCCGCTGAGGCGATGAAAAAAACGGCCAGACATCCCGCCGAATTAAGGAACATGGTTACCTCTCCGGGAGGCACAACCGCCGAAGCGCTGCATCGACTGGAGAGCGGTGGCCTGCGTTCACTCGTAGCAAATGCTGTGCTGGCAGCCTACGAGAAATCGCAGAGTCTGGGAAGAAAGAAGGTCGCGTAGATTATTCCAACAGACTGACTAATGAGCGGCAGTCTTGCGGCAGTATAGTACAGTGCTCTTGGGGAAGACATGGTTGAGCCCGTCTTCCAGCCATTTGGTGTAGCGGTGGCCGCTGTAGATATCCCATACCAGGAATTTATAATACTGCGACGGCACGAAAGCCTTCTCGTTCTTAAGCCCGAACAATCCCTTGGACCACCAGTAAATAGAATGCAGCGCATGTTTGTACCTGACAGCGAATATTACCAGGCCATATTTTTTTAACAGTGCCATGATCTCGGATTGCCTGTATATCCTGATATGTCCACCGGGCGTATTGTGATACTCATCCGATATCTTCCAGCAGACCGATTCGGCAAAATGCGAAGGTACGCTGACCGCCAGGATACCGCCGGGCTTGAGCACGCGGTAAAACTCCGACACTGCGGTGGAATCGTCCGGCACATGCTCCAGAACTTCCGAACACAGCACCTTGTCAAATAACCCGTCTTCGAAGGGCAGGCTGGTTACGCTTCCGGAGACGAGGTGCCAGGGTCCCGCCGTCTCTTTCTTTTCTTCCATCTCGTGGAACATGCACCAGGCCTGTTTGAGGCTGGCAACATCAAGGTCGAACGCCACCGAGCGGCCTTTATTGACTTTGCATACCTGCCAGATATGACGTCCATGGCCGCAACCGGCATCAAGTATGGTTTCATTGCCTTTGATCTCGAGGAGATCAAGGTCGATGGTCAGCATATATTAAGGTTATCCCGTGATCTTCAGAATTGATTATTATTGCGGTGTCTTGCCGGGATGAAGCTTCTTCCACTTCTCAAGCAGCTGGTCCTTGGATTCCTTGTGTGCAGGATCAGCTACGCAGCAGTCGACAGGACATACTTCAGAGCACTTGGGTTTGTCGAACCATCCGATGCACTCGGTGCATTTGGCGGGATCGATAACGTATATGGTTTCGCCCTCTTTAATAGCCTCGTTCTTGCATTCCGCTTCACACGCACCGCAACTTATGCAGTCATCAGTGATCTTGTAAGCCATCCTTACGGCACCTCCAATAGTATATTAATGATAAAAGCTCCTTGAATATGCTACCAGATTTCGCTTCGGTTGAATACCTCAGATGAGCAGCTTCTTCTTGAGGGCAGCACTGACATGCGGGGGCACCATGTCATCGAGGTTCCCGCCCAGCTTGATGATCTCTTTTAGCAGGCTTGAGCTCAGAAACTGGTAGCGAAGATTGGCCATGAAACAGACCAGCTCGATATCAGGCGCCAGTTTTTTGTTCATCAGCGCCATCTCGAATTCGCGTTCGAAATCCGAGCTGGCCCTCAGTCCCCTGACCAGCACCTGCGCTTTGGCCTGTCTGGCGTATTCAACAGTTATACCTGAATAAGACGTCACCTGTACGTTCTTGAAATCGACGACGGCTTTGCGGGCCAGTTCCACCCTCTCTTTGGCTGTAAATAGCAGCGATTTCTGGGGGATATCGTATACGGCCAAGATCACCTTTTCGAAAATAGAAGACGACCGCTTTACGATGTCCAGATGTCCGTTGGTTATAGGATCAAAGCTGCCCGGGTAGATTGCTGTAGTCAAGACGTGGCCTCCTTCTGGTAGATTGAAATACAGGTATCACCATACTTTTTCTCTTTTATTCTCTCCATGTTTTCGTATCTGGTCAGCAACCTTGAGCGTGATGCGTGCGATACGGTAACAAGGGTGTTATCCGAGACAAGCCCTGATCTGGCCAGGCAGGTTATCACCTCTCCCAGGTGCGTGTCGGCGTACGGGGGATCCATAAATACCAGGTCGTAGGCATTTTCCAGCAGTCCGATCGCTTTCATCGCCGGGCAACAGTATACATGACCTTTATCAATAAATCCCGTTTTTGCCAGGTTTTGCTTTATTATCTGGCAGCACCGCCTGTTCTGGTCCACGAAATCGATCCATTCCATGCCGCGGCTCAGCGCCTCCAGCCCGAGTGCGCCGCTGCCCGCGAAAAGGTCCAACCCTCTTTCCCATCCCGTGGACATGGCAGCCAGCATAGAAAAAATAGCCTCACGTACCCTGTCGGTGGTCGGCCGTACCAGCAGGCCGGGAAGGGTTTTGATTATCTGGCCCCTGGCGGAGCCTCCGGTAATACGCATTTTGGCTGATGTTAACCGCTGCGACCGATGAAATAATGGTTATCCGAGGCCTAATTATAATACTTCATATTACTCGTAAGTCAAACTTGATGGGCCAGCAGCGAAACCGGTTTTGACATCTTTTTGTAAATTGTAATATACTATCCAACGGCTTTTGAGAGGAGAGCTAATAAAGTGCTGGAACAGTACGGCTACGTCGGAATTTTACTCATAGTTGCCATACTTTTCACCATCACTATCCCCACCCTTCCCATGCTATTGAAGAGGCTGGGCCTCATCCCCACCAAGAAGAATCCTACCAAAGAAGTGCAATACGAATGCGGCATGCAGACGGTGGGTAAAACCCGGGTCCAGTATAATTTCCGCTATTATTTCTTCGCGGTGCTCTTTGTACTGCTCGATATGCTGACCATCTTTCTCTATCCGTGGGCGGTCAACGTCAAGGAACTTGGAGCTGGCGGGCTTGTTGCGGTGGGTATAATACTTGTTTTGCTGACAGTCGGATATCTATATGCCTGGCGCAAAGGGGCCCTGCAGTGGAAATAATAAGGCCTGATGTATCTACCCCACAGGAAGCTGACCTGGCTGATGGTAAGCTTATCAACTCGTTCATCGAAAACTTCACCAGCCCTTACACCGATCCTGATAAATGGCTCGATGAGGAGATCCATCGCAATATACTGCTGACTACCGTTGATGCCGCAGTGGCCTGGGCCAGGCAACGCTCCATTTTCCCTTTGATCTTTGGCACGGCCTGCTGCGCGTTTGAAATGATTGCGGCATCCGGTCCTCGTTTCGATCTGCCCCGTTTCGGCATGGATATTATCCGCTTTTCCCCGCGCCAGGCGGACGTAATGCTTATAACCGGCACTATCACCTGGAAAATGGCGCCGGCAGCCAGAATGATCTACGATCAAATGCCCGAGCCCAAATGGGTTATCGCAGTGGGCGCTT
>JBAZLT010000239.1:0-3649 GCA_041650115.1 Dehalococcoidia bacterium
GTCGACATCGACAGCCGGCTTTTCAGCTCATAAGCTGTAGTGGTAGTGGTTTCCTGGACTATAACATCGGCAAGCTGTGCATCCCTGGCCAGCGTGAACTGATACAGGTTGGCGTTCTTTATGGGCGACCAACTGAAGCGGATGGGTGGGAGGCAGTTGCTGCATACGCCGTCTACCGGCGTTAACAGGGTTGGACCGTAATATTCAGACGTGACCATAAATCCCGGCCTGACCGAGAAAAAGAGCGTGGGCGACCATGGACTGTGAATAGGTGTGCCGCTCCATGACCTTGAACCGCGCACTCTCCAATAGTAGGACCGCCCTACTTCCAGCACGCCCGGCGCAATCCAGCACGACGGGTCCTCCTGGTCGGCCGGTGTGACCACCCATGCGCCTGTGACATCGTCAATGGGCGTCATCTGCAATTGCTGGCTGAGAGGCAGAGTGAAGTTAACGTCCTTGGCTATAAGGACGTCGTAGCCGTAGATATCTTTAAGGGGGCGCCATTTGAAATCGACCTGTTGGGAACGGCCCGTCACCGGGTCGGCTCCGATCAGGCTGCCCGGCGCCGGCGAAGTAGGCCAGGGCCCGACCTTGGCCACAGAATCCACGAATTGCCACAGGCATCCCTCTTTATCTTCGAACTTATAAGGTTGGTCGTCGATGGCCCAGAGGGTATTGTAGTCATTCGATGATATATGAAGAGCGGTCGGCTCTCGTGTGAATTCAACGAGGCTACCTGGCGGCGGAAGTCCGTCTATGAGTTGATCCCATTGGGGGGCAGGGGGTACTTTTACCCTGGCCTCCAGAGTCCTGTCGGCTCCGCTGCTGTTTAAGGGTGGCTCTATATCTGTATTCCATGCTCCATAAAGGACGCTGTTCAGCATACATAAACCATAGAAGCCCCTGTCAGGCGGGTCCAGAGGGTCCCAGTTTATACTGGAATCCAGGGTCCAGCGGTAAATAATACCGTCCGTGTTTGTTATCACATCGTTAATGCCGACATATAGATTCTTGTGCCTTTCGAATAGATCATCCGTTACGACATGAACATTTCCCTGCTCGGGCAATTCTTTCAAAACGGTGAATTTCGGTATGGTCACAGAGAAATCGGCCCAGGCAATGCCGGCGTCGGTGGTCCCCCCGGTTCCTACGAAAACGTACTCTTTTCCACTCTCGTCTTTGATGGGGTTGCAGATCGTGTGTGCCGGGGCAATCAGGTTTGTCGCAAGTCTTTTAACTGTTTGCCAGGCCGATCCACTCAAGCTGAGTTTGCGCACATAATAGTCATCAACTACATACATTGTAGATTCGTCGCGCAGTGAGATATCTCTGACTATCATTCCCGACAGCACGTTCAGCCAGGTGTCTCCCATGTTGGAGGAATAGGTTATATTCTCGGTGCCTGAATCTGCAAACACCACCACTTTGCTCATTACCGATGTTGTGCCGCGCGGAGCCAGGCGCAGTATTGTGCCCGTGTCGCTGGACGGAAGCGTGAAGACGCGTTCCCAATTATAGCCCAGAGGATCGCTGGTGCTGCGCCACACACTGTCGATATCGGGCGTTGCGCCCGATGTATTAAGAGAGGCAAGGTAAAGGGTGTTGTTTCCCACGATATTGGAATCCTGCGGCTTTTCTATCGCACCCACGTCGGACAGCCGGCTGATAACCGTATTGATTATCCCGATCTGGTTCCAGGAAAATCCGTAGTCCTTGCTGTACTGAAAGGCTGATTCGTCGGAGGGAGACTTGATCAATTTGGAAAACGGCCACTGGCCGGGTAGTGATCCCGTTCCACCGGCAGTTGAATTCTCGGAGCTTGTGCCGCAATAAGCAGTAAATCCGTCGGGACTCCATGTCAGCAATACGTTGGCACGCCCGGTCCCGCCGCCTCCGGTGGCGGATTTTAAATTGTCGGATTTTAACCAGGTGACGCATCCGGCACAGCTTGCCTGCGCATTGGAGCTCTGCCAGACGTTTGCCAGTGCCCTGGGGCTATAGGCGGTAGCCTCTCCTGCCAACAATATGCCCGTTGCGTTTGTGCCTGAGTAGGCGATGGATGATATACGCTGGCCCGCGAGTAATTGAATAGGTGGCGTGATAGTGAATCTGGTAGGCGTGGGACTTATATAAAACACAGCCGAATTAACAGAGCTATCGAATACATTGACGAAACAGCCGCGAAGGCTCAGATCGGTGCCAACGTAATCCGAGGGCAGCTCGATGCCGGTGCGGATTATTGTAGCTGCCGAATTAGCTCCCAGTGCAACCGGATAGGCCGCGTATCCCCCTATTCCGTCCCATTGCGTGGTATTGCCGATTGAGTCATGCTTGCCCAGGTGCAACGCCGCACCTCCTCCATTGAAAGAGATAACGACTATGGTCTGGTCGGGATTGTAACCCGGCGAGAATTTAATGGAGGTGACCGCCGTCCATGTGCCTGGATCCTGTGCCACCCATGCCCCGGAAAAGGCTGTGCCGTACGGCCTGGTGAGTATCCTGCCCTGTCCGGGCGGCGTTACGCTGCGTGTGCCGATGGCGATGTCACGCACTCGATCGGCCGAATCATACCTGGCTATATCGAGACAGCTGATGTATTCGTTCGCAGGCAGAGCGAGGCCGGTGTCCAGCCAGTTATTGCCGCCGTCGGTCGAGTAGAAGGCCATGCGGGGGCCGCCGGCCGGAGTTCCTGAGCCGTCGGTGACGGCGATGATGAATTTCGCATCATCGGGTGCAACAGCTATATTCCATACCGGGAATAAAGCACCGGCAGCAGCGAGGTTCGTGCTGATGTTAGGAAGCCACATGTATCCGGCGTTCGTAGATTTGTACAGGCCAGAATTAGGAGTGCTGTTATCGGTATTTACAGCATACAGGGTAACGTTATCGGGCCCAACAGCAAAGTCATTGATGCCGCATGTGCGCATGATCATGCCGTTGAAACCGTCCGCAGGCGTATCTACGATGCTCCAGGCCAGTGTCCTCTTTGACATGGCGCTGGTCTGGCAGGGCGAAAAGGTAAGAATGATTAGTGCGAGCGCGGAGATAACCAGGATATACGGGTATAATCGGTGTACAACTCTCATTAAATATCTATCGACGGTACCCCGTTACTGAGCATCGTGCTGTAAATAAGGTTAAAGCGGATTTACCTGAAATCTACCATAACAGCGTTCTATTTGCAAAATGGCAATTCGCGTGTTAGATTAAGCTCAAAAGCACAGAGGGTCGATCCGTCTGCTGAAGCTGAACGTGGTACGGGCGGATTGGTTTGTTTGGAAAAAGGCCTGTTTACACGTACAATTTAGGAAGGTCTGCCCGCGAAGATCATTGAAAGTCCGGTTGACGGCGGGCCTGATATGATAACCTATAGCATCTGAGGTGCTCGTAGAAATGAATCCGGATAATCCAAAAGCCAAGGGTGTGCCCCCGGGCGGGGCTGCACAGCCGGGTATCGCCAAGCTTAATGTCCAGTATACTGCGCCAATGCCGCAGGCTCTGGGTTTAATACCGGAGGATGTGGCTAAAAGATACAAAGTACTGCCGTTGTCGCTTGAAAACAACACACTGCGTATTTTCATGGCCAATCCGGGAGACGTGCTCACAGTTGAAAATCTCTCCATCTATACGCGGAGGCGCATAGAAC
>JBAZLT010000240.1:0-3623 GCA_041650115.1 Dehalococcoidia bacterium
GAGGTAACCAACCTGATATTCGAAATGCATATGCCTGAAGCCAGGATAATACCGGCGGTAAAGGGCGCGGACGGGCTCGCGCTGATGAAGTCGGAATCGCCCGATATGATCATTCTCGACCTGGGGCTGCCCGACATGGACGGTATGAAAGTACTGAAGGAAATCCGCAGCTACAGTGATATCCCTATCGTTATACTTACCATCAGGGGCGACGAGACCGATAAGGTGAGGGGTCTGGAGATGGGTGCGGATGACTATATAGTGAAGCCTTTTAATCACAACGAACTGCTTGCCCGTGTAAAGGCTGTCTTTCGGCACCGCGGCAAAAGAGGCGCAACCGGCAAAAAGGAGGAAGTCAAGGCTGCGCCGGCAACCGCTGCCAGGCCTGTTCCTGCAGAGAAGAAAATAAAGATGGACCTGTCGGCAGGCATGGTGCTGAAGAATGGTGAGCAGGTTAAACTCTCGACTACCGAGTTAAACCTGCTCAAGTATCTTGTTTCCCATGAGGGTAAGGCGATATCGGCGGATGATATACTGACCAAGATCTGGGGCATTGAATACATAGATCGCGTATCAAATCTGCAGCAGTATATCCGTCACCTGCGGGAAAAAATGGAGGATAATCCCGATAAACCGCAGATAATTGTCCAGGAGGAGAACGGCTACAAAATCGCCCAAAATACGGTCGAGTATATATAAATTAATGAAAATTCCTAACTTATTAACGTGAGGGACTGGATATGAGTCAGATTCTTTTTCTTTCAAGCGATCCCGTCTTAAAAGAGAAGAACGTCGAGATCCTGCAGCAGAGCGGCCTTGATGCCAATGGGACGTCAGGGTGTCTCGACGGTCTGGTGATGATGGACAAGGGCAATTATGATGTCGTGATAATTGACGACGAGCTGTCGGATGTCAGCGGTTATGAAGCATGTCTTAAAATCAGGCAGCAGCACGGCGCGGTAATCGTTCTCCTGGGCACGATCTCGGATTCAGATGCGTGGGCTCGTGTCGAGGAACTAGGTTTCGATCTTTACCTGCGCAAACCTGTCAGCCCGCGGGAGTTGCTGGCGCGAATTAAGGCTTTATTAAGGCGCCCCGCTGCCGAGGGTGCAACTGAAGAAGCCGGTGTAAAACCGGCCGCTCCGGAGGCAGTCGTTAAACCGGCAGCTCGGACAGTGCCAAGGTCGGTTGAAGCCGCTGCACCGGCAGCGCCCGTCTACAATCAGCCAAAACCCCCGCCCGCTGTACAGCAGCCGCCTGCCCAGTCGCAGGAAAGGATTATCATCAGGCCTCGACAGGAGGCTCCCCCGCAGCAGTCATATGTGCCGCCGGCTCCACCTGTACCGGTAATTCCGACCAGTCCGGTGCAGGAGGCGGTGGAAAAGCCGGTTGTTATAGTACCGGGTCCTGTAGCGCCGCATATCCAGCAACAGCAGCCCGTGGTAGTTCCTCCGCTGGGGCGAGACATTAAAAAACCCAGCTCACCTATCATAGTTAATCCTACCTCTCAGGATGCTACCTCCGTAGCCAAGATGCCGCCGTTGCAGGAGGATGCCGGTGCCGCCATTCTTGAAGACCCTAGAGTGATTAAACTGGTCGACGCGCTGGTAAGCGGTAAACTGCCCGATATCAATCCGGTGGTAGATTTCAGCTACAAAATGGGATATGCATACCCGTCCGTCAGCAGTTTGATCGATACCTCGGAGGTCGAGACCATAAATATTCTTGAATCCCTGGCCAGTGCCGGGATACTGATCAAGCAGCCGTATGAGAAGTTTTACGTCGACCCCGACGGTCTGTTTCAGCTTGTCCCCATTGAAAGGTGCCCGCGCTGCGATTCTTCCAACATCATCAAAGGGCAGCTGGTAGAGCATTTTTCCTGCGGCTACGTGGGACTCGACAGAGATTTCAAGCAGGACAGCAGGTACGTCTGTCCCAAGTGCCGCAAAGATTTGAGATTGATCGGCACGGATTATCGCAACGTCGGCATCCACTACCGGTGCCAGGATTGCAGCGAGGTGTTTACGGTGCCGGTCGTAAAATGGCGCAATATGAAAACGCGCAAGATCTGGGGTTCCGAGGAACTGAAGGAGGTCGAGGCTTCTTCTTACCAGTTCAGCCCCGACAAGAAGGGATGGCTGGAATTTCAGCTCAAACCGAAAACGCAGCTGGTCGAGTTTCTGAAGCATCAGGGATACCAGGTCCATGAGCTGGCTCAGCTCACCGGCCGTTCGGGCGCCGTGCACACCGTGGATGTGCTGGCTATCAGGGATGATATCATCACCAAGATAAACCTGGGCATAGGCATTCTGGTAGCCCCTTCGGGGGAACAGGAGGTCGGGCTTGAATCCCTCTTTAGATTCGATACCAGGGCTTATGATATCGGTATCAACTACAAAGTGGTAATTGCCATACCCAAGCTGGGCCAGGAGGCTCTGAATTTCGCCGGCCGTCAGATGATCAGGGCCTTTGAAGCCAAGACATTGGCAACAGTGGTTGCGGATATCACTAACATTGACCGCTCCAACATCGGAATGCAGAGCAGGGTGGAAGCGGGAGTAAACCATTCCGGCTCGATTGCCGCCAACGCGCGGAGCATTATAGTCAGGTTCCTCCGCAACAGGGGCTATGAAGTTTATGAAAGGGCTCTAATTTTAGGCAAATCAGGTATCGAGCATATCTTCGATATCTTTGCCAGGCGCGACGATAAGATAGTTGTACCCACAATTGCCATTGGAATTGGCAATGAGACCGGCCAGCAGATCGGCCTGGATGAACTGTCCAAGTTCGATGCAGCGGCTTTCGACACGGGTATCCGCAACAAGGTATTCCTTGGCCTGTCTGAGATAAGCACGCAGGCCAAGCAATTTGCCATGCAGCAAAAAATTGATATTATTGAGCAGCAGGACCTGCGGAAACTGACGTGATCGACTCGTGTAATTCAATCGATATGCTCTGCGCATCAGGGCCTGTTGACTCTGAGTGAAATGAAAGATATTGCCGTATTTGTCATTGCCCTTCTTTTTCTAACATTGCTTCTGGGCATATTCTACTTTATGCCTGCTGAATCCCTTTGGATTGCGCTGGGTGCGCTGGCAGTTATAATAATATTTCATTTTCTCTCCCGGCTGTTCAGGGGAAAACAGGTCCGCGAGTCCAAGCCCAGCCAGTGGCAGAATCTCACATCACTACTCGTGATATTTGTCATTATCTTTATTATCTTCGTAGTTACTCTCTGGGATGTGGTACCTTCGGCCTTGATCTATGTGCTTATGGTTTCCCTTGTATTTACCATGCTGATCAATTTCCTCACGGTGCCCCTGGCGATTTTTCATAAAATAAAGCAGAAAAAAGAGGTATTTCAGCCCAGCTCTTACAAGCCGAGGGTCAGCATCATAGTACCGGCGTTTAATGAGGAAAAAGTACTGGCCAGGACGCTCGAAACGCTGGTTGAGGCCGATTATCCGGACAAAGAGATTATCGTAGTTGACGACGGGTCAAAGGACAATACTTATTCTGTCGCCACCGAGTTCAGCCGTCGCGGTGTAAAAGTGGTACGGCGTCTCAATGGCGGGAAATTTGCCGCTCTGAATACGGGCATTGCTATATGCTCGGGTGAGATA
>JBAZLT010000241.1:0-3611 GCA_041650115.1 Dehalococcoidia bacterium
AGCCTGAGCGGCTGGGCAAATTTATCTCCGGGTTTCGGCTGCCAGCCATTTTCCACATTCTGCTCATAAGGAGAGGCAGCCGGCTCTATGTTGGGAGTTTTCACTTAATCAGATGCTCTTTGAAAGCGGCATGGTCAGCAGATCATATCGGCACATGCTCTAAATAATATTATGAATCAGCGCGGGTCAAAAAGGTGTCAAGAAACCGATTAAAATAGTCAAGAAAGTATCAAGGTTTAACAGCCCTCTGTTCAAGCAGGCCTGTTACTACCCGACCTCTGGAACGGCAAAGACTACGGTATAAAGACTCTGCCATCAAATGCGGGGGATCGACCCCTCCGCATGTGTCTTTAGACCGGAAACGACACCGGCCTTTGAGTTTACAGCACCCGGCCGATTGTCGCCCCATCTCTGATGGCGAACATGATGTTGCCCGGGGCCCTGGCATCGCCCAGCAGCCACACTTTTTTAGGTATGCCGGCGCTGATTTCACGATATAGCCGGTCGTCTGAATTGTATCCGACGGCCAGGACGACGGTATCTGCCGCAATCGTTTCCTTTTTATCACCGGCAACGACATCCACACTGTCCTTCCCGATGGCAGCGACCTGCGTCCCGAGCATCACCCTGATATTCTTATAGGTCAGCATATCCTCGAGCATCTTTTTATTGGCTATGAAGAGGGCCTCTTTGCCGAGTGTCATCAGGCCACCTAAAGCTTCAATAAGTGTGACCTGTTTGCCTTTTTCTTCCAGCCAGAGGGCCAATTCGCAGCCGACCTGTCCGCCGCCGATAACCGTGACTCGCTTACCCGCCTCCTTTTTACCCAGCAGCAGGTCGGTGGCCGTGCATACGTGCGGCTGGTCAACGCCGGGTATGGGTGGGACCTTGGCGGTCGCCCCCGTGGCCACCACAATCTCGTCCGCATCCAGTTTCGCAATCCGGTCAAGCGTCATTTCGCTTCCGAATTTCAGCTTCACGCCGGCGTCCTTCAGCTCCTTTTCATACCACTTCACCAGCCTTCTGTCTGCATCCTTGGATTGCGGGACAGAACCCGCTACAACCACGCCGCCCAGGCTGTTGCTCTTATCATAGATGGTAACATTATGCCCGCGCAGCGCGGCGATCCGGGCGGCCTCCATTCCTGCGACACCTGCGCCGATTATGGCGATTTCTTTAGGAATCGCAACCTTCTGCAGCCCCGCATACTTTTCGTTGAAAAGATCGGGATTGACCGCGCACGTCATGGGCAGCCCCGCGAAGTCATGGCCTATGCAGCCATTGTTGCAGCTGATACAGGGGCGTATAGCGTCATCCCTCCCCATCCTGGCCTTGTTGACCCAGTGAGCATCGGCCAACAGCGCCCGGCCCAGTGCCACGGCATCGACCATATTATTTTTAATAGCCTCGTTGGCCAGTTGCGGCCTGGTTATTTTGCCCGGGCAGATGACGGGGATCTTGAGCTGCGCCTTTACCTTTGCCACATCCTCCAGCCACAGCCCGTCCTTCTGATACATAGGTGAATAAAGCCAGTACATCGAGTCGTACGCGCCGCAGGCCATCAGCAGGGCGTCGAACCCTGCCTTCTCAAGCTCCCGAGCTATGGCAATGCTGTCTTCTATATCGCGGCCGAATTCCTGGAATTTCTCGCCCGGGACCGCGCTCTGCTGTATGCCTTTCATATAGTGTTTGGCAGCCAGCCGGGCGGTCACGGGGAAATCAGCACCGCACACAGCCTTAACGCCCTTCACGATATCGGTAAATAGCTTCGCTCTCCCTTCTATGGAGCCTCCATATTCGTCGGTGCGGCGGTTGAAAGCGGCTGTTCCGAACTGGTCACCCATGTAGCCGCCGTAGATTCCGATGAAATCCACGCCGTCGCAACCGGTCATCATGCAGTTGAGGGCAGCCATGACGGCGCTCTGGACGAGGCGTTCAATCTCTTCCTTGGTCAGCGCCCGGCAGGTGGTGTTCGGATCCCACCAGTTGGGATTTTCTGAGGGTGAAACGGGCGTGCCGCTCAGCAGAAAGGGCGGCATGAGCCTGCCGTTGCCCACCGTCATCTGGATAAATATCTTGGTATTGTACAGATGGACCCGGTCGACCACCTTTTTCAACTGGGCCATGAAAGCTTCTGGTTGATCAAAGGGCGAGACAAAGATCGCATTTGCTTTCTCGATGTTGGCATTAAGCGGGAAGGCGCCGGTATAGATCAGGCCGGTCCCCCCTTTGGCGCGCTCCTCATAGTAATCGATGACCTCATCGGTAATGTTTCCGTTGGCGTCCAGCCACCCGCCGACCATCATGGGGCTCATGACGATCCGATTCATTAACTCAAGTTTACCGATTTTGAAAGGTGTAAATAATTCGGGATACTTCAGCATCTATATCTCCTCCATAACTATCCGCTGCATCTTCGATGACTGCGCCGGCCCATGATATATTTGATCCACCAGGCAACCTCCGCAGATACGCTCAAGCATGGTAACATGCAATATCGATTCTGTCAATATCGCTTAAATTTTTATAGATTAGTTTAACATTAGACTAATATTTTGCTGCAAATGAAGCCTGTATACAGGTAGAACTTATCTCCCGCCGCTTTTCTGCTGCGGGGACGGATATCCTCTTCGATATGTCTCACATCCGCCGTCTTTGACAGCGATAACCTGTCGAACCTGTGCTAAATGATCGGGGTCTCTATTTAACCGGCTGTACCGCCGGGGCCGCCCACTTTTTATCAACCACGATATCCTTCGGCCAGTATAACCTTACCGTCAGCGAGAAGTCGCCACCGGCGGGAGCCGGAAGCCAGTTGGGTGTACCGGCGGGGTCAGATGAATCACGCTGAATATAGATATCCAGTGAGCCGTCGGAATTTTTAATCAGCGGGGGATCGCTTAACGATCCCAGGCTGTACCTGTTGATGGGATTGTCGGCGAACGCCATTTTTTCGTTATACAGAGTCAGCGACCAGAAGCCGTTTACCGGCGGTATCATGTCCTTATCGAAATGTAGCACATAATTCTTATCGCTGGAGAACCTCTGTCCCTCGCTGTCTATAAATGTTGACTCGTAGAAAGCATCGGCATTCAGGTTGGCGCCCAGACCCTGGTAATCTACAGACGCTCTGAACATGTAGTTCGTCCCGTAGTCACCGGTGCCGTACACCATCTGCCAGTCGTTCTTCATATCACCCAGTTTGGCCTGAGACATGGCTTTAAGAGCCGATTTATAGCCGGTCTGGATTGCCGATTTAACATCGTCGTCCAGCCCCGCATAGTAAGCCTGGTAGTCCGCGCCCGGCTTGATGCCTATCGCTGCCATCCTGGTCAGCATCGGCGCGTCGGCTTGGTAGGGGGGGCATTCCACCATCAGCCGGCAGACATTGTTGAAATAGGCCGGGGCATCCATAGCCAGCAACTGGTCGAGAGGCGCCACATTGCGATCGACACTCGGGTCAACCGGGACGTTGGCCGGAGGCTCATAGTCGGTACCCCATTTGGAAAGCGGCGTCAGCTTCAGTTGGTCCTGAATCCTGTTGACGTTAGCGTAGTCTGCAGAGCCGCTGCAGGCAATGCGCCCGATTATCCAGACCCACCTGCCCGGAG
>JBAZLT010000242.1:0-3611 GCA_041650115.1 Dehalococcoidia bacterium
TGGCTGACCGATGAGTTCAAAAAGGAGCAGGGCATCGATCTCCGCCAGGACAGGATGGCCCTGCAACGTCTGAAGGACGCTGCGGAGAAGGCCAAGAGGGAGCTTTCAACGGTTGGGCAAACCGAGATCAACCTCCCCTTCATAACCGCCGACGCCTCGGGGCCCAAGCACCTCAATATCACACTGACCCGCGCCAAGCTGGAACAGCTTGCTGCCGACCTGCTGGAGAAAAGCATTGAACCGTGCAAGAAGGCGCTGTCCGATGCCGGTCTCACCGCTGCGCAGGTCACCGACGTCATCCTGGTGGGTGGCCAGACCAGAATGCCCAGGGTGCAGGAGATCGTGCGCCAATTCTTCGGTAAGGAGCCTATCAAGGGCATCAATCCCGATGAGGCCGTGGCGCTGGGCGCTGCCATACAGGGCGGCGTTCTCAAAGGCGACGTCAAGGACATTCTGCTGCTCGACGTAACCCCGCTAACGCTTGGTATCGAAACGCTGGGTGGCGTGATGACCCCGCTCATCCCCAGGAACACCACCATACCCACTTCCAAGAGCCAGGTTTTCAGCACGGCCGCCGACAATCAGCCGAGCGTGGAGATTCACGTGCTGCAGGGCGAACGCCCCATGGCCGGGGACAATAAGACTCTCGGCAGGTTCATCCTGGACGGTATCCTGCCCGCGCCGCGCGGTGTGCCCCAGGTTGAGGTCACCTTTGACCTCGATGCCAACGGCATACTCAATGTCCGCGCTCAGGACAAGGGCACCGGCAAGGAGCAGAAGATCACCATTACCGCCTCCAGCGGTCTGAGCAAGGATGAAGTGGAAAAGATGCGCCGCGAGGCCGAGGCGCATGCCGCCGACGACACACGAAAGAAGGAAGAGGTCGAGACCAAGAACGTGGCGGAAGCCACCGTTTACTCGGCCGAGAAAACCATACGCGAATACGGAGATAAAATACCCGCCGACCTCAGGAGCGAAGTCGAGGGCAAGATAGCGGCCTCCCGGTCGGCTCTGCAGGGCAATGATATAAGCTATATCAAGAGCTCCCTGCAGGCCCTTAACGACTCCATGCAGAAGATAGGCGCGGCCGTATACCAGAAGACCTCCCCGCCGCCGGGCGGAGGCCCCGGTGGACAGGAAGGCCCGCAGGATACGGGCACGCCTCCTCCGCCTAAAGACGACGGCACGGTGGAAGGCGAATTCCGCGAAGTGTAAACGGAGTCAATTGAATATACAGGCGGTGGATACTCAGTATCCACCGCCTTTTTTTACACTGACGTATGTGACACTGCTTTGCGTTGAATTGACACTCCCGCATAAAACTAATAATATTTGGAACACTATTTAGACAGGAGGACCCCACCTTATGGCAAGCAAGCATTTCACTATGAGCACCGTAGCCAAGGCCATTCTGGCGATTATCGCCGGTGTTTTATGCATATTCTGGTTCGACATGGCGCGCTGGATCATCGGTATATTCCTGATCGTCTGGGGCATACTGATGCTGGTCGACCGCTAATATATTAAAATAGTATTTCGGGATGATATATCCACAGCCCGGTTCGGTTCAGGTACGGGAGGGAAGGAGTGTTCTATTGCGGCACCTGTGGTTTCAGCTATAAAGACTGGGTGGGCGTTTATTATCCCGAGGGTCTGCCCTCTAAAAGCTGGCTGAGCTACTATGCCCGGGAGTTCAATTCGCTGGAACTGAACTCCACCTATTATGCACTGCCGGGCCTTGCCGCCATGGAATCGATGGCCGCCAAGACCGGCGACGGGTTTCTTTTCGCCGTTAAGGCAAACCAGGAGATGACACATGTGCGCCGGAACGGGGAGGAGGCCAGCCGCGCCTTCGTACGCATACTGCAGCCACTGGTGACAGCCGGCAAGCTGGGCTGCGTGCTGGCGCAGTTTCCCTATAGCTACGGCTGCAATTCCGCCAACCAGGACTACCTGCAGAGGTTGAGCGAGTGGCTTCTGGGGTATCCGCTGGTTATAGAGTTCCGCAATTCAGCCTGGCTCGGAGATGAGACGCGCAGCTGGCTGACGGAGCGCGGTATAGGTTTTTGCTGCGTGGACGAGCCTGACCTGCCCCGTCTGATGCCCCCCGTGGCCGAGGTGACCGGCAAGATAGGGTATATCCGTTTTCACGGCCGCAACGCCACCAGGTGGTGGCACCACGATCAGGCCTGGGAGCGCTACGATTATTCCTACAGCACCGCCGAGCTCGAGCAGTGGCTACCCAGAATTCAGGTGATCGGCAGCAAAGCCGAAAACACCTTTATCTTCGCCAATAATCACTGGCGCGCACAGGCCGTGGATACTATCAGACAGGTGCGCTCGATGCTCGACCAGCTTGTCATATGAATTCTTGTAATATAGAATAAATTCCCGTATTGATTCGGTCCCCCGCCTGTCAAGCGATTACTGGAACTGGAGAACAATTGCAGCAAAATGCCGTTAGTCGAAAGCGCGTGAGATGGTGGTACGCCCTCATCTTCATCGCTGTTATTGCTGCAATACTGGCGCTGGATATCTTCACCAAGGAATGGATCCGCGCCAGCCTTCCGCCGGGAGGAGCGTTTCCCGAGGTTGGGCTGCTGACCATCGTCAATGTCCAGAATACCGGTTCGGCTTTCGGCCTGTTCACCAACCAGGCTTTCCTGCTCAGTATCGTGGCCATAGCGGGGCTGGTGGTGGTGCTGATCTTCTTCAGGTACCTTGCCGACCTCGGTTTCCTGGGGGGCCTGGCGCTGAGTCTGATTTTTGCCGGTGCTCTGGGCAATCTGATCGACAGGCTGAGGTTCGGATGCGTGACTGATTTCATCTACGTCAGGTTGTGGGACAATGTCTTCTGGCCCGCATTCAATGTGGCTGACTCAGCTATAACGGTCGGGGCCATTCTGCTCGCCGTCGTCGCCCTGGTCGGTCTGGGGAAAAAACATGAGCCAAAGCCGGGAAACGCAAAAAAGGACGTTTGAGGCCGTCGCCGGCGATGCCCGGCTGGACAGGTTTCTTGTTACCTCCCTGACCGATCTGACGCGTTCATATATACAGAAGCTGATCAGGTCCGGTCAGGTGTCCGTAAACGGCCGCCCGGCCAGCCAGTCTTATCGACTTAAAGCCGGTGACCTCATTGATGTCTCGATCCCGCCTGCGCCGGCATCCAGGCTTGAGCCCGAGGATATCCACCTTGATGTCGTCTACCAGGACAATGAAATAGCGGTCATCAACAAGCCGGCCGGCCTGACCGTCTATCCTGCGCCAGGCCATGCGGGACACACGCTGGTCAACGCCCTGCTTAAGCGTTTTCCCGACCTTGGCTGTTTCGGGGACACGTCCCGTCCCGGCATTGTGCATCGCCTGGACAAGGACACGTCAGGGCTCATCGTTATTGCCAGGAACGAGGCCGCGCGCCTGGACCTGGTCGACCAATTCAGGTCGCGGTCCGTGAAAAAGGACTATTTAGTTCTGGTACAGGGTAAGCTCCAGCCGGAACGGGGCGCAATAGAGGCGCCCATCGGCAGGAATCCGGCAGACCGCAAAAAGATGGCGGTGGTATCGGGTGGCCGGGCTGCCAGGACCGATTACCGTGTGCTGCGTTATTTTAA
>JBAZLT010000243.1:0-3611 GCA_041650115.1 Dehalococcoidia bacterium
CGGTGACGACCACTATGTCGCCTTCCTTGACCTTGTCGCCCACCTTGACCTTGACGGTCAGCACCATGCCCTGCATGGGCGAAAGCACGGCGCCCCTGGGTATCTCCTTGGCTTTGGCCTTGCGGCTGACATCCACGGTTGTGCCCATCACCGGGGTTATCTTGATGTTAAAGACCTCTCCGTCAACGTCCACGCTGAACTCGTTGGGAATCTCGGGTGCGGACTGGTCGGGCGCGGCGGGCGCGGGCATGCCCAGCACCTCCTCCTTGGCTTCGCCGCGCAGGAATTTAACGGCCACCTGGGGGTAGAGGGCGAAGGTTATCAGGTCCTCTTCCTTGTGCAGTATGTTGAGCTTGCGGGCCTCGTCTTTCAGTTTCTCCAGCTCGAGCTCGATGTGCTCGCCGGGCCTGGCTGTGATGATCTTGTTATCGCCGGCCACCATCTTGCGCACCTCGGCGTTGATCTCGCCCGGCGGCCTTCCGTAGTAGCCCAGCAGATAGTCCTTGACCTCTTTGGTCACCTTTTTGTAGCGCTCGCCGTTGAGCACGTTGAGCACGGCCTGTATGCCCACGATCTGGCTGGTGGGCGTCACCAGCGGTGGATAGCCGAGGTCGGCCCTGACACGGGGTATCTCCTCCAGCACGGCGCCCATCTTATCCAGCGCGTTCTGCTCGCGAAGCTGGCTGATCAGGTTGGAGTACATGCCGCCCGGTATCTGGTGCAGCAGCACATTCACGCTGGGGCGCGTGGCCTCGGCGGTGAGCAGCATGCGGTATTTCCCGGCCATGGCCGCGAAGTCCTCGCCTATCTCGTAAAGCAGCTCCAGGTCCAGTCCGCTGTCCCAGGGCGTGCCCTGGAATGCGGCCACCACGCTCTCGGTGGGAGGTTGGGAAGTGCCCCAGGCGAAGGGGGAGAAGGCGGTATCGACGATATCCACTCCGGCTTCCGCAGCGGCCTGGTAGCTCATGGGCGCCATACCGCTGGAGCAGTGTGAATGCAGGTCCACAGGAAGTTTGACCTTCTTCTTGATCGCCCTGACCAGCGAGGCAGCCCCGGCCGGCGAGATCAGCCCGGCCATGTCCTTGATACAGATGGAGTCGCATCCCAGCTCCTGCAGCCTGTGTGCCAGGTCGGCGAAGCCTTCCTCGCTGTGCACCGGGCTGATGGTGTAGCAGATGGTGCCCTGGACGTGCACCTTGTACTTTTTGCACTCACGAATGGCAGGCTCCATATTCCTGATGTCGTTGAGCGCGTCGAAAACACGGAAGACGTCTATGCCGTCCTTGACGGCCAGGCGCACGAACTCTTTCACAACGTCGTCGGCATAGTGCCGGTAACCTACCAGGTTCTGCCCGCGCAGCAGCATCTGCAGCGGCGTATGTTTCACGATGCCGCGGATGTCCTTGAGGCGGAACCAGGGATCCTCGTTGAGATAGCGGATGCAGGTGTCGAAAGTGGCGCCGCCCCACATCTCGAGGGAGAAGAATCCGACTTTGTCCATCTTCTCCACGATGGGCAGCATGTCCCGCGAGCGCAGGCGTGTGGCGATGAGCGACTGGTGCGCATCGCGCAGGGTGGTATCCGTTATCTTAATAGCCATCGTCCGGTCCTCTTCGATATTACCTGCCGGCCTGAGTGCGGCCAACCTGATAATGATAAAGATTTCCGCACGATTCCGTCAATTCACCTTCAGAGTTCCATTTTGTGCCTGTGCAGCATGAATGAGAAAATGGCTATGCCGGCCGTGTCGCCCAGTATCATGGGAACGGCGATGACCGATACCAGGGTCAGCGCCTTATCGAAGGGCTGGGCCATCAGAAGCAGCAACCCCATATCAGCGCATTCCATGAGGAAGGCATAGAGGGTGGGCTTCCAGACTCCCAGCTTGCCTTTGAGCAGGTAGAGCATGATGCCGGCGGCCAAACCGCTGATTATGGTGCCCAGCGCACAGGGGATTGCTGTGAAACCGCCCATGAAGTAGCGGTGCACGCCGCCGATCAGCCCCGCGCCGAGGCCGGCCCAGGGCCCGCCCAGAAAGCCGGCGATCATGGGACCGAGATTGCGGATGTTGGCAATGGCGCCCGATGTCTGCACACCGCTGTAGGTGCCGTAGACAGCCATTGCTCCGAAGATCACTGCCAGTATAAGCTGGTCCAGCAGGTTGAGCTTGCCGTCCAGCATGCGCCGGAAGAACTTGATCTGGAACAACAGGTAAAAAACGATGATAACAAGACAGGCCTGTTCCAGAAGACGGAGAAGAATGCCCCAGACTGAAAGATCCATGGAACCTCCTGATGAGACGATAGATTTTTGCTTATTATAGTCCATGCCGCGTTTAAATTGAAGCTAACAGATTAATACGCAGCACAGCTTCCGTCACCGGTTTGTGTACCACCAGGTATATCCTTAGCCATAATTATTTCGAGTTTGATAAGCCCGTGAAGTTTGATTATGATTGGTAGACCTGTATCTTATGGACAATTAAACTGGCGGGAGTATATGAAGTGGAAGATAACCTGAAAACGAGAACCAGGCGTCTGGAAACGGCCATTGCGCTGGGAATCCCGGACAGGGTGCCGACGGTTCCCTTGATCGCGCAGTTTGCACTCAGATACAAAGGTGTGCCGCAAAGCGACGGTTATAGAAATCCGCAGACCACTATCAGGGCCCTGACGGAGACGTTCGACGCACTGGGTGGTTGGGACGGGCAGCTTGCAGCCAACCTGATATGGGTAAACTCAAGCTGGCGCATCTCCGCAGCGCCCATGCCGATGCGGGTGCCGGGAAAACAGGCGGGCGACCATGAAGCCCTGCAGGCCGTTGAGATGGAGATATTTACTCCCGAGGACTACGATACCATTATCAACCGGGGCTGGAACGGATTTTTAGCCGAGTTTCTTCCCAGGGTCACGGGACGTCCTCTGGAGAAGATAGATGCCACCCAGAAGAAGCTTCTTAAAATATATTTGGATCATGTCGACATATGGCGCGATAAAGGCGTGCAGGTGATGTCAGGTGCGACAACCTGCGACCCCACTATGATTCTGTCCCTGTCGAGGACGCTCAACAAGTTCACACTGGACCTTTACAGGCAGCCGGACAAAATGCAGGCGGTGATGGACGCCATGGTGGATGACTTGATCCGGAATGTGCTGGACGATACAGCCGCCACGGGACTAAAGTATGTGTTCTTTCCTCTGGAGCGCGGGTCGGGCAGTTTCTATCCGCTCAGAATTTTTGAAAGGTTCGGTTTTCCCTACATTAAGAAAATGACGGATGCTTTTGCCGCCGCCGGGCTGATCAGTATTTTACATTTCGATACCGACTGGACGCTCAATCTCCCCTATTTAAAGGACCTGCCGCGGGGCAAATGCATCTGCGAACTGGACAGCACGACCGATATATTCAAGGCCAAGGAGATACTCAAGGGCCACATGTGCATAATGGGCGATGTGCCGGCGGCCCTGCTTTCACTCGGCACGGAAGAGGAAGTAATGAATTACTGCAACAGGCTGCACGAGGTTGTCGGCCGTGACGGCGGATTCATATTGAGCACGGGCTGCGAGTGCCCCATCGATGCAAAGTTCGCAAACGTAAGGGCGATGCTTGAA
>JBAZLT010000244.1:0-3601 GCA_041650115.1 Dehalococcoidia bacterium
TACCCAACGGCCTGGGCAAGCAGGTCAGGGTCGTGGTATTTGCCCAGGGCGAAGGCGCAAGGCTGGCCACCGAGGCCGGCGCCGAGCACGTGGGCGCCGATGACCTGGTGAAAAAGATCGAGGATGGCTGGGTGGATTTCGATGTCAGCATAGCCACTCCCGATATGATGGGCAAGGTGGGCAAGCTGGGTAAAATACTCGGCAGGCGCGGACTAATGCCCAACCCAAAGGCCGGCACCGTGGTTGCTCCGACAGACCTGCCGAGGGCGATCAACGAGGTGCGCAAAGGGCGCGTCGAGTTCAGGCTGGACAGGACCGCCATCATACACGTCCCCGTAGGAAAGAAAAGCTTTGACGAAGTCAAACTTTATGAGAACCTGATGTCGGTTATCGAAGCTATTAACCGCGCCAGGCCGAGCGGCGCCAAAGGGCAGTATATCAAGACGGCATCCGTATCGACCACCATGGGGCCCGGCATCAAGCTGGACATCAAGTCCATAACGGATGTGGCTTTAAGCGCATAAAAATAAATATATAATAGAATAGAAACCGGCCGTTGACAGCGGGCGCCGCAAGGCTTAATCAAATACCCGCCGAGGTTACCATCAGGAAGGGAACCAGGTTGCTTCCTGAACAGTCCTCGTGCAACGGCACGAGGATAGTTTTTTATAGGAGCATTGATATGATACGCAAACAGAAAGAGGCGGTCATCAACGAACTTGCCGGCAACCTCAGCAAGTGCGTGGTTGCAGTCGCCACGGATTACCGCGGCCTGACTGCAAAAGAGATGGTACAGCTGAGGAAGCAGCTGCATCAACAGGGCGTCGACTACAAGGTGGTCAAGAATACGCTTATGCGGTTCGCTGCCGAGAAGGCAGGGATGAAAGGCCTGGACGGGTTCCTCACCGGACCCATGGCCATTGCCCTGAGCTATGACGACGCCGTGAAGCCGGCCAAAATACTGGTGGAACACATCAAGTCGGCCAACTCCGTGCTGAAGGTCAAGGGCGGCGTACTGGGCGACAAGGTGCTTACGCCCGCCGACGTGATCAGCCTTGCTGCGACTCCGTCCAAGGAAGTGCTGATCAGCCAGTTGCTGGGACGGCTGAAATCGCCGGTCTATTCACTGCATTTCGTGCTGAGCTCACCGCTGCGCGGTCTGGTAGGGGTGCTGCAGGCCAGGGCGAAGCAGCTCGAGGGCGCCTGATAAGGGCAATTACAGGGCTAAACCCTATATTAATAATAAATACGCATGAAACGAATAACAGGAGGATACCAGGATGACAAAAGATGAGATCGTAACGATGATAAAAGGAATGACGGTGCTTGAGCTTTCGGAGCTGGTCAAGGCGCTGGAGGACGAGTTCGGCGTAAGCGCCGCCGTACCCATGGCCATGGCCGCAGGGCCGGCAGCCGGCGGAGCGGCAGGCGGAGCCGCCGCTTCCGGAGAGGAACAGACCGATTTCACAGTGATTCTTAAGGAAGTCGGCGAGAACAAGATCGCCGTCATCAAGGCCGTGCGTGAGGTCACCACGCTGGGTTTGAAGGAAGCAAAGGACCTTGTTGAAGGCGCTCCCAAGCCCGTCAAGGAAGGCGTAAACAAGGAAGAGGCCGCCAACATTAAGAAGAAGCTGGAAGAGTCCGGCGCAAAAGTCGAAGTAAAATAGTTCACCTGTAACAGCGGTACTCAGTTCACCGGCCTGCTGGAATTCAGGCAGGCCGGTGAACTTTCGTTTTTGCACGGATCGTGGTAATTTACCTTTTGAATCAACAGGAGAGGAGGGGATATGAATGGCCAACTATGAACGGGTAATCTCTGCCAAGGTAATATCACAGAAGGGCACATGCGTGGCAGGTCACAAACAGGGAGATGAATTCGCCATAAGCGACATGTGCCCGGCGGGCATGTGCGCCTGGGCTTTTTATACAATATTCCCGTTTGCTCAGGTATTGATGTCCGAGGGCAAATTCCCCTGGGAAAAAGACCCTGACAAATGCACCGTGGCCTGCCCTGATCCGGGGAGCCCGGTGGTGTTCGAGCTTTCCCGCAAAAAGTGACCCTGGTCTCTTGTTATTTATAAATAGCGTATTTATAATTTAATTGAGTAAATGATTCACGGGGGGTGGGAATAGAGACAATTTAGAATTATTTTGCTCTTGCCGGAATACTGTATTAATTCGATATGATCACTATTTAAGGAGGGTGCTATGGCCGGGATGTATATAGCTTATGCAGACAAGCTGTTGAATTTCACCGAGCAGCACGCCCAGGAGATAGCCAAGCAATGGGCAAAGGCACTGATGGCCAACCCCAAGACCAAAGCCTATAAAAAAGTCCGCGAATTCAAGCTGGTTAACCAGGGTGAAAATTTCTATAGAAATCTAAAAAAGCTGTATTTTGAGCAGAATACATACGATGTTTCCACAGCATATTTCTCCAAGTTTGCGGAGGAGCAATTTTTCGAGAATATTCCCCTGGATGAGGCGGTCTATGCTCTGATACTGCTGCGCAGGCAGATGTGGCTTTATGCCGAATTTCAGGTTCTGTTTACCTCAGCCCTGGACCAGTATCAGGCCTCGGACGGCATAAACCGCACGGTGCTGCTGACCGATTACGGCATCATTGCCATGATCAGGAAATACAGCGAACTGAGCAAGTAAACGCCGGTACGGTTAACGGGGTACGTTGAATTTAAGCGGGCGGGCTTTAAGCCCGCCCGCTTTTTTATTGATTGATATTCCTCTGCCTGTACTGCAATGCCTCTGCCACATGGTTCGTCTTGATTATCTGCGAGCCGTCCAGGTCGGCTATGGTGCGCGCAAGTTTAAGCGTACGGTGGAAGGCCCTGGCGGTGAAATGTATCTGTTTCATGGCTGTTTTCAGCAGGGCCTGGGCCTGGGTATCGACCTTGCAGAACTGACGTATCTCAAGGGCGGTCATATCGGCATTATCGGTTAAGGCAGAACCTGCGAACCTTGCGGTCTGTAATTGCCGGGCAGCCTGCACCCTGCCGCGCACAGCATCGGATGACTCCGAGTGGCCATCGTCCGTCAGCTTCTCGTAGTCCACACGGGGTATATCCAGGAATATGTCGATGCGGTCCATGAGCGGCCCGCTGATTTTCTTCTGGTAGCGTGTCACCACCGTGGAAGAGCATTTACACTCCCTGACCGAGTCGCCGTAATATCCGCACGGGCAGGGATTCATGGCTGCAACCAGTATGAAATTAGCCGGGAAGGTCAGGCTGCCCTCGGCGCGGCTGATGGTAATGATCCTGTCCTCCAACGGCTGCCGCAGGGATTCGAGCGCCATATGGTTGAACTCCGGGAACTCATCCAGGAAAAGCACCCCGCGGTGGCTAAGGCTTATCTCGCCCGGATGCGGCAGGCGCCCGCCCCCTACCAGGCCTGCGTGTGAAGTGGAGTAGTGCGGAGAGCGGAAGGGGCGGCGGCAGACAAGAGGATTATCCCGTGAAGTGAGGCCGCTGACGCTGTATATCCTGGTCACTTCGATCGCCTCGCTCAGGGTCAGGGCCGGCAGTATGTTGGCCAGGGCGCGCGCCAGCATCGTTTTGCCGCTCCCCGGTGGTCCAACCATCAA
>JBAZLT010000245.1:0-3599 GCA_041650115.1 Dehalococcoidia bacterium
TGAGCAGGTTGATGATAAAGAGCGGCGGAAGCAGGAAATCCCAGACACCTACCGCCATTGTACCGTTCACATCGTTGGCCACTGCCCTGGCTGTCTCCCGTTCTTCGGCCTGGATATTTTTTGTCTTGGTGTCCAGCACAGTGGGGAGAATCTCTCTCAGCACGCCCATAGGTCGAAATATATCACACGTATTCCGAGCCGGTCAAAGGCCGGGCGGACGATCTGGATATTGTGTTAGAATTCGGTTGAGAGGATTGCGTGGAGGTTAAGGCCGTTGCAGCCTCGTATTATCCAGATTGAAGTATCTACCAGGTGCCAGCTCCGCTGCTCCTTTTGCCCGCATACCCTGCTTAAAGACCACTGGATCACGAAGGATATCAGCCGCGATACATTTTCCGATATCCTGTCGCATGTAGGTAAGGGACAGCTGGTGCACCTGCAGGGATGGGGTGAGCCGTTGCTTCACCCGCAGATATGGGATATGGCAGCGGCAGTCAAGCGGAAGGGAGGCAGAGTGAGTATGACCACCAACGGCCTGCTTCTGGACGATGATGCAGTCCGGAATGTATGCGATATAGGATTCGATTTTATAGCGATATCCGTGGCGGGTGCCGTCTCCGCCGTACATGATTCCCTGCGTATTGGGTCGAGCCTGGCACATATCTGCGATAATATCATCAGCCTGAGCGCAACCAAATCACATCCGCATATCCATCTTGTTATGCAGATGATGAAACCGAATATCTCCGAGCTGCCTGCGCTGGTGGATCTGGCGGCAGAATTGAAAGTCGACAGGGTAATTGCGCCCAACCTTGATTACATACCGGATGCGGGAACGGAGCAGTTGCGAGCCTTCAGCGAGATATCTGATCCCGAACTGGAACGCATTATCATGGAAGCGCAGCTGCGGGCGAAAAAACTGGGGATTCCATTACATGTATATCCATTGCAGCCAGGTGAGGATTTTCCGGTTTGCAGTGATGATCCTCTGCACAACATCGTCATAAGTGTTAATGGAGAGGTTTCTCCCTGTGTATACCTCTGTCTGCCGATAGAAGATAGAATTCCCAGATGGTTTCAGGGTGAAACATGTTTCGTCGATCGCTTCATCTATGGGAAAGTCGGTGACGGACTGCATGAAGTGCTGGGAAACAGAAGCGCAGAGCAGTTCATGGCTGCATTTGAGCAACGGATTCAATGCTCCAAATTCAATGCAGCCGAATCAATGGCGATTTTAACTCTGCCCGGTATACGCAGTGCGCGCAAAGCATTGCAGCATGCAAATAGTCAGGGCAGGCCGCAGCACCCGATTAAGATTCCGGATGCGCCATCGCATTGCAGAGCATGCTACAAGCTGCTGGGAATATAAAAGAAAAGATGGTTATTCAGGAGGGGCTCGGCGAGCCCCTCCTGAAATATCCTGTCCAGTTAATCGGGGAGTATGGGGGGTACAAAGAAGGTGCCGGACCACAGTATCCAGACGATGAGCAGTGTCCACATTACGTTGAACCCCTGCCCTATCCAGTACACGGCTGCCGGTTTTCCGCCGCCCACCGAGAGCAATTCTTTGAAATTGGTCTCCAGGCCGATGCAGACGAAGCAAAGGGCAAAGAACCAGGTGCGGTAGGTTGTCAGCAGACCGGCGATGGTTGCCGCTGATTTGGCTCCCATGACAGGCTCGATATAGAAGGAGGCTATTAAGGAGGCGATGATAAAGCCGACGATGAATTTGGGGAAGCGGTACCATATCTCCATAAAGGATGGGCGTTCGCTGGCGGACTTCTTATCCAGTTTCAAAGTCGCCCATATCGCCAGGAAGAAGGCCGCGAACCCAATCAATATGTTCTGAGCCATTTTAACCAGTGCGGCCGTATCGAGCGAGGCCTTGCTTTTCATAACTTCGCCGGCTGCCACCACCGCGCCGGTATTGTCGATCGTTCCGCCCAGCCAGGCTCCCGCCATATTGGTGGGCATATCAACCGCCTTGGCAATGGGGGGCATCACTATGATCATGATAACCGCGCCCACCAGCAGCCAGGCGATTATGTAGCTGGTTTCCTTGGGATCGCCCTGGACGGCTCCGCCCGCTGCAATCGATGCTGATACGCCGCAGATCGAAACGCCCGTGGCCATGGTGCTGGAGAAGCGTTCGGCCATCCCGAACCGTCTGCCCAGCCAGTAAGTGAAAAACCAGACTGCGGCCACTACCAGTAAAGCCTGCAGCATGCCCACGCCGCCCGCTTTCATGATAACGGAGAAAAGTATGGTTGCGCCCATGCATACCAGGCCGATCTTGATATAATACTCGGTCAGTACGGCCGGCTTCAGCCAGCCGGGCAGACCAACCGTGTTACTGATAATCAGGCCGAAGATCAATGCCCAGATGACATATTCCAGGCCCCAGGCATTGATTACTGACTGCTTGCCAATGAAGATCGCCAGCCAGGCCAGTGCAAAAATAACGATAAATGCGGGGACAAAACGCTTGAGGTCCTTTTTCATAAAGATGAGACCGATTAGACACAGTACGGCCAGTAAGACGAATATGATCAGCGTGTCCCAGATGGTGGCGATGCCCGACGGGAAAGCTTTATCGATCGTTGGCCATGTGCCGAACTTGGGGCCTGCGGGCAGTATTCCGATCATGGCCAGGATCAGGATAATGAAACCGAGCCAACATGCCCACCAATCCTCTTTGTTCCATAATGAGGACCAATCGATTTTCTGCAACCTCTCACCTCCTTAACATAAAATTAACACGGGGATGAAATAGAATTTGCGAAAAAATGGAACAATTGTTAAGTCTATCACCTCCCCTCACATGACATTGCCTGGCCCTGAACTACTTTATACAATATCATGATGTTGCTGTCAATAAAAGCAGACAGTATGGATGAATTGTGCTATGAGCCAAATTGAGGTCGTCGCATTTGTGACCGCGCTGGTGGCGCTTCAGCTGGCCCTGGTTTTTTACGTCTGGGGATTTATCTCGATTCATGCCAGGAAAAGCCCGCCGGACAGGGCTGTTTCGCGTTATTCTCTGCCTGTTATCTTGATTGCCTGGCTGGCGCTTACCCTTTCTCTTGTCCTGCATGCCGTTCAAGCCGGTCATATCCCCGCCACTGACATGTACGAATTCTCGCTTTCCTTCGCCTGGGGCGTCCTGGCGGCCGTGCTCATTTTCAGATGGAGGCATAAAAACGATTTAGTCAGTGCCGCGGGTGCGTTGACGTCTCTCGCACTGCTGATCTATGCATTCACACTGCCTGTTCAGCATCAACCGCTTGCTCCGATACTAAATCAGACGTGGCTGTTGCCCCTGCATGTTTCCTTCGCCATCATCGCTTATGGCTTATTTGCACTGGGATTTATCAGCGCCGTTCTTTACCTTGTTGGACAGAGATACAAAGCTTCCTTTCTGCCCTCACCCATCACTCTGGATCAGTTGGGCTACCGCTCGTCACTGGCAGGATTCTGTTTCATGACACTGGTAATTATCATCGGCTCAATCTGGGCTAAAATAGCCTGGGGCAGCTACTGGTCATGGGATCCCAAGGAGACCGCCGCGCTGGTGACCTGGCTGATCTATGCATTCTATC
>JBAZLT010000246.1:0-3593 GCA_041650115.1 Dehalococcoidia bacterium
CGGCATGCCCATTTACGCACTCAACTTCGCCGACTATCTGCGCGTCATCTTCCCGGCCTTCGATCGCAACCTGGTGGCCGTGACGGCACTGGCCTTCTTCTTCGTGGTCAACGTGGTGGGCGTAAAAACGGCCAGCGCCGTGCAGGTGGGCATGTTCGTCGTGCTGCTGGCCGCCCTGCTGGTCTACATTATCTGGGGCATACCGGCCATAAACCCGGCCAACCTGACGCCGCTGTTCCCGGGAGGGATGGAGGCGCTGGCGATCGCCTCGGGCGTCCTCTTCTTCGCCTACATGGGCGCCAACTTTATCATCGACCTGGGCGCCGAGATCAAGAACGCCAGCAGGAATATACCGATGTCATTCGCCATCAGCATGCCCATCGTGGTAATCATCTATACGCTGATGGGACTGGTGACCATCGGCGCCGCGCCGTCCAGCGTCTGCGCCAACCAGCCGCTGTCTGTTGCCGCGGGCTACTTCCTGCCGCCCGGGCTGGCCCTCTTTTTCACGGTGGGAGGGGGACTTTTGGCCCTGGCCACCACTATCAACGCCACTTTCATGTTCGCCTCACGCTACATACTGGTGTTCGCCGAGGACGATGTTTTCCCCAAAGCGCTGTCGGGAGTGAACCGGAGGTTCGGCACACCGCACTGGGGACTGCTCATCATGCTGGTGCTTGCACTGATCTTCCTGCCGCTGGGAGCGTCGTCCTTCGAGGTGCTGGCCTACACCGCCTCTATCGGCTCCATCATACTTCTCTTCCCCATCCTCATCTCAGCCATGCGCTTTCCGCGCAAGATGCCGGATGCCTATGCCAGGGCCCCTTACAAGCTCAGGGGCGTATGGTTATGGATCCTTCCCATACTGGGTTTGCTGTTCGGCCTGTTCTTCATAGCCGCGCTGATCATGGAGAGCCTGACCGCCTTTCTGATTCTAATAGTCTGGATGGTCATCGGCGTCATCTACTACCTGGTCCGCGACCGATATCTGAAGAAAAGGCGGGGAGCGGGGCTGGGCGCAATTGCAGATAAACCAATGTAGCTATCTCTCACGTCATTGCAGGCTAAGCAATCTTGCGTGTTCATGCGGGTGTACAGGATTGCCGCGCCCTTCGGGCTCGCAATGACCAAGGAGAAAAAGGTTATTTTTCAGGGATGATACCGCGCCTGATGGCGAAATGGATCAGCTCGGTGCGGTTGCGCAGTCCAAGCTTCTGCATCACTCTGGCCCGGTGCACTTCCACAGTACGCGGGCTGATGAAAAGCCTTTCGGCAATATTCGAGCTCGTGAAGCCCTGCGCCGCCAGGTGAAGCACCTCCCGCTCGCGCGAGGTGAGCATATCGTAGGGCTCGAGCCGGCTGTCCTCGGTCCTCTGAAGGTAAGCTTCGATAGCCCGGTCCGAGAGAGGGGGCGCCAGGTAGCGCCTTCCCAGCGAGGCCTCGCGCACGGCACGCACCAGTTCCTCGGGAGACGAGTCCTTCAACACATAGGAACAGGCGCCCGCCTGCAGCGCCTCCACCACGTAACAATCATTGCCGTACATGGACAGCACAACAGAGGTTGTGTGCGGCGACTTCTTCCTCACCTGCCGCACCACGGCCAGGCCGCTCATATCAGCCAGCATCAGATCGACAATCATAACATCGGGCTTTAACTGCCCGGCCATCGTTACGGCCTCGGCACCGCTGCCCGCCTCACCGCTCACACGTATGTCGGCCTCGGATTCGAGCAGTGCCTTAATGCCCATGCGTACCACGTGATGGTCATCAGCCAGAACAACACTGATCATCTTCTATTCCACAATCACTCTACGAGATCTGACGGGAAGGGGAAGCTCCGCCGCGACTACGGTTCCCTTCCCCGGGGTGGAAGTCAGGGAGAACCTGCCTCCCATGATAAGCGCGCGGCCCCGCATGCCGCCGATACCGCCCGACCAGCCTTTGGCAGCCTCATCGGCCTCAAACCCGCGTCCGCTGTCCTCAATGCGCACGGCAAGTATCCAGCGGTCGGACCACACCCTGACCCTGGCCTCTTCCGTTCCCGCGTGCGCCGCTACATTTTCCAGCGCCTCTTTGACGATACGGTACGCCGCCAGGCCGGTCTCGGGAGGAATTTTTTTGTGCAGTCCCTGGTGCTCGAACTGGACGGCGACATGGGTGCGCGAAGTGAAGCTTTCGAATAAATAGAGCAGCGCAGGCAGCAGTCCCAGGTCGTCCAGCATCTTGGGGCGAAGCTCGAGGGAAAGCTCGCGCGCCAGCGACATCATTTCATTGATCAGCGACTGCGCCTCGCCCAGCGTATAACGCGCCTTATCCGGTGAGGACGAAAGAGCATCGCCCAGCAACAATTTGAGGACGGCCAGCGACTGTCCCAGCCTGTCGTGGAGCTCGCGGGCGATGATCCGCCGGTCGCCCTCCTGTATATCCACGAGCACTCTGGCCGTGGAAAGAGGATCATCCATAAGGCCAACATCATATGGCCCGTACAGCGGTTTGTCAATTCCCGACACTGCTCCACCATAGCTTGATTTCCTTTTCCGGCGCATGTAAGATTAACGTTGTTTTTGGCCTCAAACAGGCTATTTTTAAGGCAAGAGGATGAAGATAAGTGAAATTATAAGAGGGCAGGGTAAATGCCTCTCTTTTGAGTTCTTTCCGCCAAAAACGCCGGTCGGCGAGGAGAAGCTCCTGAAGCGGATCGAAAACCTGAAGGCTTTCAGCCCGTCCTTCATCTCGGTCACACAGCACGCTGGCGCCGATACGCTGGGCAAAACCAAGCATATCGTGCGCAAACTGCACGATGAGTCCGGGCTGACGGTGATGCCGCATATCACCTGCGCCGATCCGCGCAGAAGCGAGCTCGAGCCCGTCATTAATTACTACCAGCAGCTGGGCACCGAAAACGTGCTGGCGTTGCGAGGCGATCCGGAAGAATACGGCGCAGAGGTGTTCGACGGACAGGAGCACTTTCGCTTCGCCTCAGACCTGGTGCGTTTTCTGGCGACCTACAAAAAGTTCTGTATCGGCGTGGCCGTTTATCCCGAAGGCCATCTGGAATCGCCCAACCTGGGGCTGGACACCGCCTATACCAAGCAGAAAATAGACCAGGGCGCCGAGTTCGGCATCACGCAGATGTTCTTTGAGAACTTCCATTTCTATCAGATGCTGGACCGCTTCGAGCAGGACAGGATCAACATACCGATCATAGCGGGGATCATGCCCATCACCGATTTCCAGAAGGTCGAGCGCTTCAGCGAGCTATCGGGAGTGGAGATACCGGTGCCGATCTTCACCAAGTTCGAGGAGATGGACGACCCGGATGAGATCATTAAGGCGGGTGTCGACCTGGCCACGGAGCAATGCCTGGACCTGCTGGAGAACGGCGTGCGCTATTTCCACTTTTACACGCTGAACAGAGATGAACCGGCAGTTATGATTCTGAACAACCTGTCTTCCGCACTGAGTTGAACCGATGGACCTAATTAACAAGAAAAGGGAGGTTACATGCAGGTATTAGAGGGCATCAAGATCGTCGAGCTTGTCCATATGCCGCCGGGGGAGCTCTGCAGCATGATACTGGGAGATTTCGGGGC
>JBAZLT010000247.1:0-3586 GCA_041650115.1 Dehalococcoidia bacterium
CATGCCGCAGAGACGAAGGAACGGGTCGGGCAAATACCTGGTGATCAAAAAGGCAGGAGAGAATAATTTAAAGAACCTAGATGTCAAAATCCCGCTGGGCAAACTGGTGTGTATCAGCGGCGTATCTGGAAGCGGCAAAAGCACGCTTATGAACGATATTTTGTATAAGAAGCTGGCCCAGATTTTTTACCAGGCCAGGGACAAACCCGGGAAATGCGCGGGCATAACCGGAGTCGAGAATATCGACAAGGTGATAAATATAGACCAGTCTCCTATCGGACGCACACCGCGCAGCAATCCGGCCACCTATACGGGAGCCTTCACCCCCATACGGGAGCTTTTTTCCTCCGTCCCGGAGGCGCGCGTGAGAGGATACGGGCCGGGCCGGTTTTCATTCAACGTGCGCGGAGGCCGCTGCGAAGCCTGCCAGGGCGATGGGTATATACAGATCGAAATGCAATTTCTGCCCGATGTCACCGTACCCTGCGAGGTATGCAAGGGTAGGCGGTACAACCGGGAGGCGCTCGAGATACAGTTCAAGGGGAAAAGCATTGCCGACGTGCTCGACATGACGATCGAGGAAGCCACGAGCTTTTTCAGCAGCTTCCCTAAAGTGAAAAACAAGCTTGCCACTCTGTTGGATGTAGGGCTGGGTTATATGCGCTTGGGACAGCCGGCGCCAACGCTATCGGGAGGTGAGGCGCAGAGGGTCAAGCTGGCATCGGAGCTGTCCCGGAGATCAACCGGCAGAACGCTCTATATACTGGACGAGCCGACGACCGGTCTCTCTTTTGCAGATATCGACTGTCTGCTGAGGGTTATTCAAAGACTGGTCGACTCGGGCAACACGGTGATTATTATTGAACACCATATGGATGTGATTAAGAACGCGGATTACATTATCGACCTCGGGCCGGGCGCGGGTGATGAAGGCGGTTACCTGATAGCCTCCGGCACGCCCGAAGAAGTGACGAAGATCGAGAATTCCGCGACAGGGCGCTACTTAAAGGAAGTGCTGGCTGGATACAGGGTCGCTGCTAATTAATCTTAATAGATCAGCATCCGGTTCTAATATTTTTTATAAATATCCCGTACGCAGGGCAATTAAAAGGTTTACACAAAATCTACTACTCGATTTCGATATCTTTGATGCTGAGCTCGGTGCCGCCGGTGAGTTTAATTTTAGTACTGCCGCAACTCGGGCATACATATTCATACTCCTTGATGGAGAAATCCGAATTGCAACCTTCGCAGTGCCCGCTGACGGGAACTTCATCAATGCTCAGATAAGCCCCGGCGGCTATGGTGTCTTTGGATACCAGACCGAAACAGAAGGTGAGCTGCAAAGGTACGATGCCGCGCAACTCTCCGGCCACCAGGTTGATTCGGGTAATCTTGGAAGCGCCTTCTTTACCGGCCGCGCTGAGTGCTATATCCAGGATATTCTGGGCAATGCCCATCTCATGCATGGGCGGTCCCACCGGTTTTGTTGCGGTGTTTGGCCTTGAGCCACGACACCCACTCGTCCAGCCCCGTGCCTTTTGTACACGATATCTCAATGATATCGATGCCGGGATTTATCTTGCGCGCATTGGCCCTTGCTTCTTTCAAGTTGAAGTTGGTGTACTTCAGGAGGTCGATCTTGTTGATCAGCATGAGCGCCGATTCACGGAACATCAGGGGGTATTTAAGCGGCTTCTCGTCACCCTCCGTCACGCTGAGTATCATTATTTTATAGTCCTCGCCCACGATGAACTCGGCGGGGCATACCAGGTTCCCCACGTTCTCGACCACCAGGACATCTATTTTGTCCAGCTTCATATGCGGCAGAGCGGAAGCTACCATGTTGGCATCGAGATGACAGGCTGTACCCGTGGTCAGCTGTACGGCGGGAATCTTAAACTTGCTCAGACGGTCGGCATCCCGGGTTGTCTCGATGTCGCCGACGATGACTCCCAGCCTGAGTTTACCTGCAACTCTCTGCGCTGTTTGCTCGAGCAGCGAAGTCTTTCCGGCGCCCGGCGAGCTCATCAGGTTAAGAACGAGGTTGTGTTTATTATTAAACAGCTGCCTGTTCTCTGCGGCTATCCTGTCATTGGCCTGCAGAACATCCTGCATCACATTGATCTTCATATATGTACCTCTTATTCTGAGAAGCGGTTCGAAGGTAAGTATACAGCTTTAATAGTTTGTGTGCAAAGGAAATTGGGGTAACGCGTTTGTAATAGGCTCGTCTGTTTACTTATAATAAAACACCACGGTAAGTCTGAAACCGTAGCTCAGCTGTCGACAACAGACCGTATCGTACGAATTATCTATGAAAGAACATATTGAAATGATAATACCCGAACGGATATCGGGATTGGGTGAGCTTGCCTACAATATGTGGTGGAGCTGGCATCCCGAAGCCAGAAACCTGTTCAGGCGACTAGACAGGCTGCTCTGGAAGAATACCGCTCACAATCCTGTCAGGCTATTAGCGGAGATACCCTATCATCAGCTCGTTGCCTGTGCCGAAGACGCAAATTACCTCAGCAACTACGACGCAACAATGGAGGAGTATCGTAAGAGCCTGTTTGTTAATCCCACCTGGTTTGCGACCAGTTTTCCCCAGTACAGTGATACGTCAATAGCCTACTTTTCTCTTGAGTTCGCCCTGCATAATTCTTTGCCGCTTTATGCCGGCGGCCTGGGTGTGCTGGCTGGGGATTACTGTAAAGCGGCCAGTGACCTGGGTATACCGCTGGTGTGTGTGGGTTTTATGTACCCGCAGGGCTATTTCCACCAGCATATATCCGAGGACGGCTGGCAGACCGAAGTTTACGAGCAGATCGGCTATGACAAGGTGGCGGTTTCACGGGTGGTGGACAAGGATGGCAAAATGCTGACTGTTACTGTCCCCCTGGACAGCGTTCATATCAAGGTCGCGGCCTGGGTTTTGAACGTGGGACGCGTCAAATTGTACCTGCTGGATACAAATTTGGAAGAGAATCCGCAAGCCTATCGCGGATTAACAGCCAGGCTGTATGGCGGCGACAGGGAGTTGAGGCTGTTGCAGGAGCTGGTGATAGGTATAGGCGGCGTTCGAATATTGCGGGCGCTGGGACTGAAACCGGCAGTCTGGCATGCCAATGAGGGGCATACAACCTTTATGCTGGTGGAACGCCTTCGTGAATTCATCAAGACCGGCATGACGCTGGATGCCGCGCTTAAATCCGTGGCTGAGACGTCTGTATTCACGACTCATACCCCTCTGCCTGCGGGCAACGATACCTTTGCGCCTGACATCGTCGAAAAGTATTTTCACGCCTACTGGGGAGAGCTTGGTATTACCAGGGATCAGTTTTTCGAATTTGGGACCAGCCAGCAGGACAAAAACACTTTCAACATGACCATACTCGGGCTTAAGCTGGCCGGTTACAGGAACGGTGTAAGCAAACTGCATGGAGAGGTCTGCCGCAGAATGTGGCATGGACTATGGCCTGATAAGCCGGAATCGGAGGTGCCGATAACCTCCATTACCAACGGCGTACATCTGCCCACCTGGACAGCTCCTCAGATTCAGATACTGTTCCGGCGATTCCTA
>JBAZLT010000248.1:0-3585 GCA_041650115.1 Dehalococcoidia bacterium
TCCACTGCTGATCGGCATCCTCAAGGGGTCTTTCGTTTTCATGGCCGACCTGGTGCGCAGGCTGGATATGCCGCTGGAGATCGATTTCGTGAGGCTGTCCAGCTACGGCAGCGGCACCGAGTCGTCCGGCAGGATCAGGTTGCTGGGAAAGATGAACGAGCCGGTGGAGGGGCGCCATGTCATCGTGGTGGAGGACATCATAGATACCGGCTTGACCACTTCCTGGTTCCTTGGTTATATCAAACGAAGAAAACCGGCCTCGGTCGCGCTCTGCGCCCTGACTGAAAAACCCGCGCGCCGCAGGGTGGATATTAAAATAGCCTATCTGGGTTTCAGCGTGCCCGATAAATTCATCGTCGGCTACGGCATCGACTATAATGAGAGATACCGCAATCTACCGGAGATCTATTATATTGAATAAACGCGTGAACCTGCCGGATTTAATAGCGGTTGCGCGTGGCGACAGGCCGGCCGACCTGCTGCTCAAGAACGCCGGCATAATCAATGTTTTTACCAGCAGCATCGAGGAAAGCAGCGTCGCCGTGTTCGGCGGGCGCATCGCCGGCATAGGCGACTACACGGACGCCGCGGAGGTCATCGACCTCCGCGGGGCCTTCCTGTCTCCCGGCTTCATCAACGGCCACATACACATCGAGAGCTCGATGCTTCACCCGGCGAACTATGCCCGCACCGTGGTGCCGCACGGGACCACTTCCATCTCCACCGACCTGCACGAGATCACCAACGTGTCAGGCATGGCGGGAATACGCTTCGTCCTGAACTGCGCGCGCAACCTGCCGCTGGATTTCTTCTTCCAGGCTGCGTCCTGCGTGCCCGCCACCCACATGGAAACCTCCGGCGCCTCGATTTCAGCTTCGGACATACGGCGGCTGCTCAAATGGAAAAACAACATCGGCCTGGGCGAGATGATGAACTACCCGGGCGTGATCAACGCTTTCCCACCGGTGATGGACGAGATAAACGCAGCGGAAGGACATGTCATCGCCGGGCATGCGCCTGGCCTGAGGGGGAAGCAGCTCAACGCCTACGTATCCGCCGGCATCTATTCCGACCACGAAAACTCGGAGCTTGAGGAAAGCAGGGAGAAGCTCTCCCGCGGGCTCTTCCTCATGATCAGGGAGGGAACTTCCGAGAGGAACCTGGAAGACCTGATCTGGCTGATAACGGACAAGACCTGGCACCGGTGCATGTTCGTGGTGGACGACCGCAGCTGCTCCGACCTGCTGCGGGACGGCGATGTGGACGCGGTGGTGCGCAAGGCCATCAGGCTGGGGCTGGACCCCATCAGGGCCATTCAGCTTGTCACGCTCAATCCCGCCAAGTACTTCCGGCTGCACGACCTGGGCCGCATCGCGCCGGGCAGCCGTGCCAACCTGGTGACCATTAAAAACCTGGAGAAGCTGGATATCGACATGGTATTTTATAACGGCAGGCTGGCGGCCAGGGGAGGCAAATACCTGGGGCGCGCCACGGTTAAAGCACCGTCCAAACTGATGAAATCCGTTAACTTCAAGCCGTTCAAGCCGGCGGCTCTGGAGCTGGTCGTCAGGAACGACCATTTCCCCGTCATCGAGATCGTGCCCGGACAGATAATCACTAAAAAACAGATGGTCAAGGTCGGGCGCGGCAAATTCCAGCCCGACACGGCCAGGGACCTGCTTAAAGCCGTGGTGGTGGAAAGGCATAAAGCCACAGGCAATATCGGCCTGGGAATCGTGCGGGGCTTCGGGCTTAAAGAGGGCGCCATCGCATCGACCATCGCCCACGATTCACATAACATCGTCGTGGTCGGGACCAGCGATCGAGATATCCTGGCGGCAGTTGAAGCCGTCAGGGAGATGCAGGGCGGGCTGGTGGTCTGCCGCGACGCAAAGCCCATCGCCAGTCTCCCCCTTCCCATCTGCGGGCTACTCTCGACCGAGCCCGCGCAGAAGGTTTCCGCCCAATTCGAGCACCTGGAACGCGTGGCTGCCGGCCTGGGCAGGCTGCCACCGGCGCCCTTCGCTCTACTGTCCTTCATCGCGCTGCCTGTCATACCCGAGCTGCGCCTCACCGACAAGGGCATCGTGGATGTTGTCCAGTTTAAATTACTGACCGACATTTAGGAGGAGAAATTGTAAATGGCCTATGAGACACTGCTGGTAGAAAAAAAGGACGGCGTAGCGCTGGTGACGTTCAACCGTCCCGATAAATTGAATACCCTCAACACCCGTCTTTTCTTCGACCTGAGAGACCTGCTGGCGGGGTTCAGGTACGACCTCGAGACGAGGGTGGTCATCTTCACAGGGGCCGGAAGGGCTTTCTCGGCCGGTTTCGACCTGCGGGTGGACGCCCTTAAGGAACATGCCATGCAAAAGGAGATGCCCAACGAGAGGATATGGCAGCTGTTCTTCATGGACCTGATGTCGTCCATTGAGAACCTGGAGCAGGTCACCATCGCCGCCATCAACGGTCCCGCCATGGGAGGCGGGTTCTGCATCGCTTTAAACTGTGACTTCCGCATCATGGACGACAACGCCAGGCTGGGCGTGCCCGAGACCGGGTTGGGAGTGTATCTGAGCTGGGGCGCGACACCCAGGCTGGTATCCCTGCTCGGCCCGGCTAAAGCCAAGGAATTCATCATGACCTGTGACCCGGTCGATGCCGCGGAAGCTTTAAGGATAGGCATGGTCAACAGCGTGGTCCCTCCCGGTAAACTCCTGGCCGCCGGCTACGAGCTCGCCGGCAAGATCATGCGCAGGGGGCCGCTGGCCATACGCATCACCAAAAAACAGGTTAACGCGGCCTCGGTGGCCCGCATGTCCGACCTGAACCTGTTCGAATCAGAGCTGTGGGAGAGGAACCAGCTCTCACCCGATCTGCAGGAAGGTATCACGGCATCCATTGAGAAACGTCCGCCGGCCTTCAAGACGGAGTCCGGCGTGCCCAAATTCGGTTTGCCCGATTGATAGAATAATTTCAGAGGGAGGTTGTGACTATGGACAAGGAGAAGCTGGCCTGGCAGTACGTGAAGAAATGGGCGGAGGAGAAGCCGGACGGGGAGGCGCTGGTCTACAAGGACAGGCGCATCACCTGTAAAACGTTCTATGAGAGAACGGTCAGCGTGGCCAAACTGCTGCTCGAGCTGGGCCTTAAAAAGGGGGACCGGGTCTTTACGCTCTCCGCGGCGCGCGACGAGTTCGAGTACATTTACATGGCCACCGCCATGGTGGGCGGAATCTGGTTCGGGCTCAACCCGCGCTACACGCGCGATGAGTTCCTTTACATGGTGGGTGACGCCAAACCCAAAATAGGATTTGCCGTCAGGAATTACGACGTCCTTTCGCGTGACTACAAGGACGACCTGACGGCGCTCAAAGACGCCAATCCGGAGCTGGAGCACCTGGTAATTATCGATAATCCCTGGGAGGGCACGCTCGCCTGGGAGCAGGAAATAAATAAAGACCGCAGCGGCCTGGACGCCGCGTTGAAAAAGCGTATCAGCGAGGTGAAAGAGGACGACCCTGCCCTGATCATCTACACCTCGGGGACGACCGGTAAGCCCAAGGGTGCGCTGCTGACGCA
>JBAZLT010000249.1:0-3577 GCA_041650115.1 Dehalococcoidia bacterium
TCCTGCCTGCCCGCTGAGACCGAAAATATAGCTTCCGATGACGGCGGCCCCTCCCAGTACATTGATTACCAGAAGAATTATCTGCTGAGTTGCCATGACCTTACTCCCGCATTCGGATTTATACCGCCTTTCTGATGGCGCCCAGCAGCACACCCGGGCCTCCGTGCACGCCGAGGCTGCACCCCAGCTGTGCAATAGAGATGCTCCCTTCCGGTATGTATTCGCTGAGCCTGTTTTTCAGCTCCAGAGCCTGATCTTTTATTGCGCTGTGCACAATGGTCAGCTCGCTGACAGGCAGGTTGTTTTTTACGAAGTTGTATATGCGGTCCATGCCTTTGGCAATCGTACGCACCAGTCCCGCGCGCACGATCTCACCGTCGTGGAATGTGAGCAACGGCATGACATGCAGAAAATCCGATGCCGTCGCTATGGTTTTATTCATCCTTCCGCTGCGCACCAGATATTTCATGGTGCTGAACATGCCGAACATATTGACCTGGCGGATGGCGTTGTTTGCCTCTCGAACGACCTCTGCCAGGCCGGCGCCTTTCCCGGCCAGCCTGGCGGCAGCGGTAACCACCAGCCCCAATCCGGCGGAATTAAACCGTGAGTCTATTACTTCGACGGGACAATCCTCGACCAGCTCACGTGCCAGTACCGCCGAGTTGTATGTGCCGCTTATCCTGGACGAGATGTGAATCGATACGATACCATCGGCCTTCTTGCTGTATTCTTTGTATGCACTGGCAAAGTCGTTGGGATTGGGTTGAGATGTGGAAGGATGAACTGGGGAGGTCGTAAGCAGAGAGTAGAATTCATCGCTTTTCAGATCCTGCCCGTCGCGGTAGGTTTTATCGCCGAAATGTACGTATATGGGAACGACCCCGATATTCAGTTCTGCAGCCAGTTCGGGACTTATATCAGAGGTGCTGTCGGTTATCACCTGTACCGTCATGTGCTACCCTGCCTCCTGGAGGAATATTTCATGTAAAATGCTCACTTGCACCCACACATAACATAATATTAGCAGGTGCCGGCTTTTCGTCAAAGCGACTCTATTCCGGACTCTTAATCGCCGTTAAAACCCGCACGTTTTATAGTTTACTTAACAGGAATATTCAGCCCGGTGGTTCACATTCAGTAATACTTTGACAGACAGGTTATAATAATACGAAATTTCATATTTCGCTGGAGGTAGTTGAGTGATGCAGTTAATGAAACGTTTTGGTATCGGATCACTTGCCGTTTTGATTCTGACCGGAATGATGCTTTCTGTGTTTGCTGCTTGCGAAAAGGCCCCGGCCGCAACGGCTCCCGTGGAGATATCCATGGGCTCACAGGCGGAACCGACCGAATGGACTGTGAAGGCCAACAAGGAAATTATGCAGCAGTTTGATTTTTCCGATCAGGAAGAATTTGCCGATGCACAGCGGGGTTTCATTGCCACTGTGCCGGATATTGTTATCAAGAATGCCAAGGGCGGTATAGCATGGTCCATGCCCGACTTCGATTTCGAGAAACAAACGGATGTGCCTCTGACCGTTAATCCCCTGCTCTGGCGACATTCTCAACTGAATTTGAATAACGGTCTTTATAAGGTTACGGACCGAATCTACCAGGTAAGAGGATTTGATATCACCAATATGACCATAGTCGAAGGCGACAGCCAGATCATTATTATCGATGTAGGGATGAGCGCGGAAACGGCTAAAGCCATGCTGGACCTGTACTATCAGCAGCGTGGAATAAAACCTGTTGCGGCCATTATCTACACCCACAGCCACATCGATCATTTTGCTGGGATCAAAGGCATTATTTCGGACGAAGATGCAAAATCCGGGCGGTTTCAGATTATCGCGCCTGAAGGCTTCCTCGATTATGCTATCAGTGAGAATATACTGGCCGGCAATGCCATGAGCCGTCGCGCGCAGTACCAGTTCGGTATCTATCTGCCAAGGAATGCCGGAGGGCTGGTGGACAGCGGAGGCAGCAAAGCCTTACCCGTCGGCACCATGGCGCTGATCGGGCCCAACAAAGAAATCAAGACGACGGGCGAGAAGATGGTTATTGACGGGGTGGAAATGGTATTCCAGATAGTCTCAGGCACCGAGGCGCCGGCCGAGATGACCATATATTTTCCCCAGCTTCGGGCACTCGACACAGCTGAGATCGCCAGCCAGACCAACCACAATCTACTGACCCCTCGGGGCGCGGAAGTGAGGGATGGCAATGCGTGGTCAAAAGCAATTAATGAAATGATCGAGCTGTACGGGGATAAAACCGACGTGATGTTTGCCTCACAGCAGTGGCCGGTCTGGGGCAATGAAAAGATAGTCAACTATCTCAAACAGCAACGCGACCTGTACAAATATACGCATGATCAGACGCTCAGGCTGCTCAACCATGGCTATACACCCAATGAGATAGCCGAGATGATTAAACTGCCGGACAGCCTGGCTAAAGGATGGGATGTCCGCGATTATTATGGCACGCTGAGTTTCAATGTAAGGGCCGTTTACCAGAAATATCTCGGATTCTATGACGGCAACCCGGCAAGCCTCAATCCTTTGCCGCCGGTTGAGGCCAGCAAGAAATATGTCGAGTACATGGGCGGTCCCCAGGCTGTTATAGACAGGGCAAAAAAAGACTATGCCAATGGTGATTATCGCTGGGTGGTGCAGGTGATGAATCAGGTGGTCTTCGCTTATCCCGATAATCAGGAGGCGCGTAATCTGGAGGCTGATGCGATGGAACAGCTGGCTTATCAGTCTGAATCCACCGTATGGCGTAACTGCTACCTGGTGGGCGCTTCTGAGCTGCGTACGGGAATGAGCAAAAGTTTAGGCGCAGGCAGCGTCAGCCCTGATATGGTGAGAGGTATAACCCTGCCCCAGTATTTCGACCTGATGGGCAGCCGCCTTAACGGCCCGAAGGCCGAAGGCAAAAGGATTGTAATAAACTGGAATTTCACTGATACCGGCGATAAGTATGTCCTTAACCTTGAAAACTCGGCGCTGACCTATACATCGGGCAGGCTCTCCAAGACGGCCGATGCCACAATTAATCTTTCACGTGCCACATTGATCGCGGTGCTGGCGGGCGAAACTACGTTTGTCAAGGAAATCATGGCCGGAAATGTGACCATCGACGGCAATATGCTTGCTCTGATGGACCTCATGGGGATGATGGATAGCTTCGACCCCATGTTTGACATAATAACGCCGTGATAAGGAGCAGGCCGGCCAAGTTGTATTATTGTAAAGGCCGCCGATTTATGCCATGAATTCAAATCGTGCACCCCGGCTATCAGTTCACAGCCTGCTAAAAAGCGCGCGCTTTGAAGTCATCCCCATGAAAGGTGTGGTCGAAGAGGCGTCGTTGCTGCCTGCCCGCTCGGTTGTCACGGTCACAGCATCTCCCCGCAAAGGCCTCGAAGCTACTCTCGCACTATCCGAGGAACTGGCCGGACAGGGATTTAACGTGATTCCACATATTACGGCACGGCAGGTGCGAGATAAGTCTCATCTGCACGAGATCGTTGACAGAATGGCGGGAGGCCGATTTGAGGATGTCTTCG
>JBAZLT010000250.1:0-3568 GCA_041650115.1 Dehalococcoidia bacterium
GGCTGGATATAACGGAACACCACTCGGTTGAAAAAGCCTGGCGTGAAGCTGAAAGGCGCTTCCAGCTTGCATTTGAGGACCTCTCCACCGGCCTGACCATCATCAGCACGGAAGGTATCTTTCTCAAGATCAATAAATCCTTCTGCGATATGGTTGGCTATGAAGAACGGGAGATACTCGAGAGCCGCTATGACGATATGCTGCCGGCTCAGGAGCGGGAGACGGGCGGCGACATCATGTCACTTTTCCTGTCGCTGGATAAGCCCGAAGTGCCGGTGCAGCGGCGGCTGCAGGCCAGAGACGGCCGGATTATATGGGCGGCCATGAGCATTTCACTTATCGGGGATAATGAGGCCGGCCCGTCCTATTTCATCGTCCATTTTCAGGATATAACCGAGCAGAAAAGGATCGAGGAGGGCATAAAAGAGGAGGAACGGCTTTACCGCCAGGTAATCGACCTTTCGCTGGAACCTGTCGCCATAACCGACCTCGACTGCCACATCACACACGCGTCCGTTAAATTGCTCCAGCTGCTCGGATACGATAAGGAAGATTTGCTGGGATACGGGATCGAAAACCTCATGCCGCGCCTGCAGTCTCGAGACATCCAGTCCAGCATCATGGCCTGCGTCAGCAGCAACCAATCGAATGAAATCGATGTCCCCCTGCGGCGAAAGGATGGTTCCGAAGTGGCATGCCGCATGAGGGTCGCCTGGATAGACGGCGAGATGGGAACGCCGAAGTGCCTCATACTCAGCTTCAGAGAGGTTGACGCCCCAACGGAACAACCTCCCGCAGCCCAGGCCGGGGAGGCGCAGCCTGCAACACCTGTGAAGGAAGAATCGCCACAGGAAGCAACACCATCGGAGATCGCTCTCACCGCCGCCATAATGATCGATCAGGACACGACGATAACAGCGGTCAATACGGGCTTCGAAACGCTGTCAGGCTACTCAAAAGAGGAAATCGAGGGGAAGATGCACTGGATGGAATTCGTGGCGGAGGATGACCGGCCGAGGCTGAAACGTTATCATTTGCTGCGCCAGATCGATGCCGGGTCGGCTCCCAGCACTTTCGAGTTCAAATTTGCCTGCAGGGACGGTTCCACCAGGGACGTAGTCGTATACATGAGCCCGCAGCCGGATTCGGGAAATCTGACGGCCACGCTGATCGACCTGGCACCACATAAAAAGGCTGAAGCTGCCGAAAAAGAGGCACAGGAAGAGGAGGTCAACTATCTGAGGCGGACGGAAGAGCAGGCTGAGAACAGCCTTGAGAAATTCCATAAGACAGTGCGCGACATAGTCACCGCCATGGCACGCATCATCGAGATGCGCGACCCGTACACGGCAGGCCACCAGGAGCGCGTTGCCAGACTGGTTGTGGCTATTGCGACGGAGATGGGGATGTCCGAGGACCGGGTGGAAGGAATCGAGATAGCCGCAAAAATCCACGATATAGGCAAGGTCTATGTACCGATGGAGATACTCAGCAAGCCCGGCGCGCTGACCGACATTGAGCGTCAGATCATTCAGACACATGCCCGGGGCAGCTACGATATGCTTGAGCCGGTGGAGTTTCCCTGGCCGATTGCCGAGATCTCACTGCAGCATCATGAGAGAATGGACGGCTCGGGCTATCCCCGCGGGTTGAAAGGGGACGAGATCTGCGTGGACGCCAGGATATTGATGGTGGCTGATGTGGTCGAGGCCATGACATATCCCCGGCCCTACCGTCCCGGCCTGGGCATAGATGCAGCCCTGCAGGAGATATCGGAAAAAGCGGGTATCCTGTACGACAGTGAGGTCACCGAAGCCTGCCTGCGCCTGTTCCGCGAGAAGGATTTCACTTTCTGAGATTCTACAGCAACAATCAGGCGTATTTAAGCAGGCAGGCCGTCCCTTTGTCGCAGTGCTTCGTACATAACCACCGCGGCCGCCACGGATGCATTCAATGACATGATTTTACCCTTCATGGGTATGGAGGCCACCCAATCGCACCTCCGGCGCACCAGGTCCGACAGCCCCCGACCTTCTCCGCCGATCACTATTGCCGACGGCAGCGTGAAATCGACGGCACGGTAATCTGTCTGCCCGTCCATATCTATGCCGGTGACCCATACACCATTTTTCTTAAGTGTGACCACAGCCTGGGCGATGTTAGCCACCCTGGCTATATTAACGTACTCCACAGCTCCCGCCGACGCTTTGACCACGGCAGGCGTAATGCCGGCAGCCCTGCGCTCGCGCACGACAATCCCGTGAACGCCCGCGGCTTCAGCGGTCCTGAGGATTGCGCCCAGATTATGCGGATCTTCGATGCCGTCCAGCAACAGGTAAAGGGGCTTATCCGGCCTTGCGTGCGAGATTTCCTGCAGTTCGCTCAGGCCGACGAATTCCTTGGCGCCCGCGAAGGCGATAACGCCCTGGCTGGATACTGTGGAGCTGTGTCTCTCTATGGTCTCCCTGTCAACGAATTCGACAGGCACTCCTCTGGCCTTTGACAGATTCAGAATCAGCTCAACTGATCCTTGCCTTCTGATACTGCTGTCCAGCAATATCCTGCTGAGCGGCCGGCCGGCCCTGAGGGCTTCGATCAGCGGGTTCCTTCCCTCGATTATCTGCATGGGAGTCTGCCTCCACAATATGCGCCCGGCATGTATTCACCGACGGTCACAGACAGTGAGCCTCAGCCCTCCACCTTGAGTTCCATCACTTCCTGAAAATTGCGCACAACGTAGTATTTTTTGACCCTGACTTTAAAAAGCGCTGAATCAGGAGAATGGACGAATTTCTCAAGGCTGTGATGCTTGATCAGGTAAAGACCCCTCAACTGATCTATCTGATGGTCTTTGACCTCTTCCGCCGTCCCGATTGCCGTGACTGCTACGGCATTTCGGAAGTCAGAGTCCCGATTGGTGCGGTTATCGATCAACATGGAGACGTTGTTATTGTTAAGCAAATTTGAGTACTTGTTGGTATTGCGCCTGGTGGCGAATATTATATTTTTCAGATCGTCAGTGGTGGCAAAGGCAACCAGATTATTATAGGGCCGCGTCAGCTGTTGTGTGGCCATTGCGGCAAACAGCTGGTGGCGAAAAAGCTCCCTGAGCAATTTTTTAAGGTGTAACTCGTCATCGTTCATATCCCTTGCCCCGAACGTATTTTTTTACCGGATTCAGCCTGGATTCCAGTTGATAAAGAACCAACTCCTGGCGCCTGACTCGAAGGGAGTCAGCGCGGCTCACTTATGTAAAACTTCGCCGATGCTCACGATGCGCTCTTTATTGAGCGCAATGAAATCGAAACGGGAACGGTTCCCCGGCATGGACGGCTCCACCTTTACCTGCGTCAGGGGTATAAAGAGCTCTTCGCCTTCCAGCCTGTCGGTTATATGGCCCCAGCTATCGACGTAAATACATCCGTTGATTTTAAACTGTATAGTCGATGCCCCCGCCGCATAGGCCATCACCGTCACGGGTAGCTTCTGGCTGAAGGGATAGGTAGTTAGCGGCTTATCAAGGGTTACGCTCCTGGCCTGAGCCACAAAAATTATATTGTTTTTCGAA
>JBAZLT010000251.1:0-3554 GCA_041650115.1 Dehalococcoidia bacterium
AAAATTCCGATGATTCCAGCGTCCATTATATTTCTTCTTCCACTTTATTAGCCGTATCCGGCAGTATGCCGGCTATAGCACGGGCAAGCAGCAGGATGTATTGAAAGATCAATATTAGCAGTCCGAAGGGGATCACCGCATAGAAAGGCCACAGGGTGACTTCCAGTCTCGTTCTTGAAACCCAGTGCAGGCTGTAGCTGTCCCATGCCAGAGCAGCGCTCTTCCAGAGCCATAGCGAGACAAACACAATCCCCAGCACATCCACCACGACGGCCAGTATTTTCCTTGGTTGCGGCTTCAGCAGGGAGGGAATGAGATCTATCTTGATATGGCCACCGGTCTCCAGTGTATAAGCCGCCGACAGGAAAGTAGCCGATAAAAGTATGTACGAGGATATCTCCAGAGTCCAGGCAGTTGGCGATTTAAACGCATACCGTACAACAACCTCGTATACGGTTAGAAATATAATGATGAGGAATCCGATGCCCGAGATGGAAGCGCAGATTTTATTGAATTTGCTCAGCGCCGGCTGAATTTTAGCTATATTCACCACAGCTATTTATTCCTATAAACTTATTATCCGGGAATTCCGCCCTTTCGAGACAAACTTTTTAATAACCCGCGCCATGTTTTCTGTATATGTCTGTAAGCTGCTGCGCCTCAGGGCTGGATGAGGCGTATTTATCCCAGATGGCTTTGGCGGGCGCCTTCCAGAGTTTCATTTCATCTGCGGTTGGGACATACACGGTCTCTCCCATTTCAGGCAGAGCCTTGCGACCTTTCTCGATATTTGCAGCGTTTACCTGCAGTACAACCTTCATAAACTCGGGAGTGACCTTGCTGATAGCCTCCTTGTCTGCGCTCGATATCCTGGCCCACTTGTCCTTATTGATGTAGAACAGGAAGCCACCGGTTCCGATATCCAGGTCACAATAATACGGGGCGACTTCGGGCAGCTTGAAAGACACCATCGATGGAACTGAAAGAAGCGTGCCGTCGGAAACACCGTATTGTATGGACTGGTACATTTCGGACGTCGGGAGGGTGACCGTGCTGCATCCCCAACCGGAGATCAGCTCATCCATGGCGCCTCCGGCGGACCTGATTTTGAGCCCTTTGGCTTCGGATGGAACATGTACAGGCTTCTTGGTTGCCAGGCCGTATGCCGACGGGGCACAGGCATACCAGTTGATATAAATATTATATTTTTCGAACCCCTTCTGGATTATGGGCAATCCTTCCGCCGCCGCCGCCAGATTGCTGTCGATATCTGTTATCCCCACCCAGGGAAGCGCCCCGACATTAGCAAGGGGCACCTGACCGACCACGTAGTTGATGACGGTCATGGCCGCGTCCACGCTGCCGCTGTTTACCGCAGCCAGTTCTTCCGCGCCCGGGCACAGCGATTCACCCGGATTGACAACGATTTTCACTCTTCCTTCGGTGGCTTCCAGGACCGCCGCGGCATACAATTGGGCTATGGTGGCATATGGATTACCCGCCGGGTACATGGTTGCAGCCACAATGGTGATAGTCTCCTGCGCGGCCGCCTGTGACGGCTCGCTTTCAGATGGCTTTGTTGTCTGAGCCGCGGGCGCCCCGGTGCAGGCAGCTGATATGTACAGAATTACCAGTGCGAGCGCACAAATGGCGAATAACAATCTGTTTCTCATCTTTATCCTCCGTTTTGATTATTCCAGTCAGACACTGTCACCGCTTTTCATTAAATCCTTGCATGTCTTACTTCTAATACCTCCTAAAGTAATCGTAATATGAGTTCATTCAATTACTTTTATCAGGATCCTTCATGCGTTAACAGCGCCACCAATTCATCTTCCGGGACAGCCAGAATCTCCGTGGCTATAAGCTCCGTATGCTCCCCCAGGCAGGGAGCGGGCATGCGGGGCTGGGCGGGCGTCTGAGACAGTATCGCCGCCTCACCCAGGTGCAGGCAATCACCTATGACGGGATGCTGCATCAACCAGAAGTGGTTGCGGGCTTTCAACTGCGGGTCTTGACACACGTCTGCGGCGCTCTCCACGATGCCTGCCTGCACACCCGCGGCCTGAAGCAAGGTCATTATGCTCTCGGGAGTCCTCGTGATTGTCCATTGCCCGACCAGATGGTCAAGCTCCTGTTCGTTTCTCTTCCTGTTATCCAGTGTATCGAACCTGGGGTCCTCAACCATACCCGGCATGCCCGCGGCCGTGCAAAAGGACCGCCATTCATCATCAGAGCATACCGCTATTGCGCACCATCTGTTATCTTTACAGTGATAAACAGCATGCGGCGCCGCATTCGGAGATGTATTACCGGCATTTGCCGGCAATCTGCCGTTGGCGGTATAGTCCAGCATGCCCGGAACAAGAAACTGAATGCCCGCTTCCAGCTGAGAAACGTCGATGAATTGACCCTCGCCCGTCTCGCGCCGGTATCTCAGCGCCGCCATGATGGCGGCCAGGCAGAAATAGGGAGTGACGAAATCATTGACCGGGCCATAGGGTTGAACGCAATCCCTGCCCGGCCAACCGCTGAAACTATTAAACCCCGTGAGGGCGACCAGAACGTTGCCGGATGTAGGCATGGGCGCCATCGGCCCGGTCTCGCCGAACCCCGAAGTGTTTAACATAATCACATCGGGATTAGTTAATTTCACCGTATCGTAGTCAAGCCCGAGTTTCTTCATCTTGCCGGGCACGTAGTTGGTGACAACGATATCAGCCCAGTCCGCCAGTTTTTTGGCGACTTTGAGTCCGATGGGGCTCTTAAGATTCAGTGCGACACTGTACTTATTGGGATTGTAGTAAGCGAAGTAGGCTGAATTATCGGGGCCGTTACCGTTTCTAAACGGGGCGGAAGACCTGGTAAAACAGGGGCGGGTAATGGTTTCCACGCGCACAACCTTCGCTCCGTAATCGGCCAGGCATTTCGTCACCAGGGGGCCTGCTATAACCCAGGTAAAATCAAGAACCTTTATTCCGTCCAGTGCCTGCTTTCCCATACCGAATTCCGTTCAAATTATTTGTTTGCGTTTCAACTCGCCGATCACCTGCGGCGACAGGCCGAGCTGGTCGCGAAAGACCTCCGCGTTATGTTCGCCGATCAGGGGCGCCCTGCGTAATTTGAACGCGGGCATGGCCGCAATTCGCATACACCCGGCGGGATACCTGATCACACAACCGAGCTCCGGGTGTTCAACGTCCACCCAGAAATCTCTCGCCTTGAGCTGAAAAAAATCCACCACGTCCGCCGGATTTAATACCGGGCAGATCGGCATGTGCCTTTTGAGGGCTTCTTTGAACAGCTCCTGTTTGGTATATCTTGAGAACAGCTCAGCCATCGGGGCTTCGAGCAGCTCCCACTCTTCCTGGCTAAATTTGGTCACATCGAAATTATCCCAATCCATTTCTGCTCTCTGTTTGGTTAAAAGCCCCTCTTCTTTGAGCCATTCATCAAGTATTTTATTCATCATTGCTCCCGGAGCGCCCCCGAAGATCACGAAATTAATCAGGCCGTCCTTGCATGGCCATGTCTGGCGCGCGCGCGTGCCGCTG
>JBAZLT010000252.1:0-3538 GCA_041650115.1 Dehalococcoidia bacterium
CAGAGCCGCATAGACCTGAATCTGCGTCTGTCGGCCATCGCCAGCAGGGACGGCGACGTTCAGCAGGTAGGTCTCAGCATCGGCAGCAAGGGTGATTTCTCCACCGTGGAAGGGCTTCACGATAAGGTGAGGGGCATCGCGCAGAGGGCCGTGGCCATGCTCTCCGCCCCCGAGGTCAAGGGTGGGACCTATACCGTGATTCTGGATCCAGTGCTGGCAGGAGTATTTGTGCACGAGGCCTTCGGCCATCTCTCGGAAGCAGACCATATCTATGAGAATCCCCAGATGCGGGAGATAATGGTCCTGGGACGCAGGTTCGGGGGTCAGCACCTTAATATCGTGGACGGCGCGGCCGTGCCGGGCCTGCGCGGCAGCTACAGGTATGACGACGAGGGTACGCCTGCCGGCAAGACCTATTTGATCAAGGAAGGCGTGCTCATCAGCCGCCTCCATTCCCGTGAGACTGCCGCCAAAATGGGGGAGATGCCCACCGGCAACGCCCGGGCCATCAACTATGCCTATCCTCCCATTGTGCGCATGACCAATACCTATATTGAGCCGGGTTCCACCACCTTCCAGGAGATGATCGCCGGAATTAAAGAGGGCGTCTATGCCAGGGAATGGTACGGCGGCACTACCAGCCTGGAGATGTTCACCTTCTCTGCGGGAGAAGCTTACATGATCAGGGACGGGAAGATCGCTGAGATGATCAGGCCCGTGGTGCTGAGCGGCAACGTTTTCACCACGCTCCACAATATTGATGCCATCGGCAACGACCTCGATATGAACCAGGGCGGCGGCTGCGGAAAAGCCGGCCAATCGCCCCTGCCCGTCTCCAACGGCAGCCCTCACATAAGGATTCAGGGCTGCCTGGTGGGGGGTAAATAGATGGAAGAGATACTCGACATCGCCCGCAGGCAGGCAGACAGCGTCGAGGTATGCCGCGTGACCTCGGTCAGGACGCCGGTCCAGTTCGAGGCCAACCGCCTGAAGCAGATACAGACCAAGGAATCGGTTTCGATCGCGCTGCGGCTGGTCAAGAACGGCAAAATGGGCTTTGCCCAGGCCAGCGGACATATCCCGGCCGCCGACCTGGTCAACATGGCTCTCGAGACCAGCGAATTCGGATACCCGGTCGACTTCCGCTTCCCTGCGCTCGGACCCTATCAAGAGGTCGCCGTCTATGACCCGCAGGTCGAACACATCGGGCTCGACAGCATGGTTAACCTGGGCCAGGCGGTCGTCGATGCCGTATGCGCCAACACGCCCGGCATACTCTGCGAGGGCAGCATATCCCGCGGCACATCCACCTTCGAAATCGCTGTCGGCGGGGGCGGACGCGCATCATGCCGGCGCACCAATTTCAGCATAAGCATGGACGGTATGCTGGTCAGGGACGGCGACATACTGTATGTCGGCGACATCCGCAGCTCCTGCCGCCCCATCACCAACCCCCAGCCGGTTGCGGGCGAGATCATCAGGCAACTCGAGCTGTCCAGAAAGAACGCCGCCATCGGTTCGGGCTCCCTGCCTGTGATTTTCACGCCCTTCGGCGTGGCAGGCTCCCTGATGGCCCCGCTTATCTCAGCTTTCAACGGCAAGACCGTGCTGGACGGCGCCTCACCCCTCAAAGATAAAAAGGGCGCGGTTATCTTCGACAGCAGGCTGTGTTTATTCGATGATCCCACCATACCCTACCAGCCGGGAAGCACGCCCTTCGACGACGAGGGGATGCCGGCAAGGCGCAACGCCCTCATCGATCACGGCAAGGTGGTCCAATTCTATTACGATCTGCATACGGCGGCGCTGGCCGGTTCAGCGAGCACGGGCAACGGCGGCCGCAGCGGAGGGATGCCCTCCCCCTCGGTGCATGCGCTGGTAATCGAAGGAGGGAAGACTTCCCCCGACGATATGATTAAGGATATGAAAGAAGGGCTGATCATCGAGCAGATGATGGGCGCCGAACAGGGAAATATACTCAACGGGGATTTCAGCGGCAACGTGCTGCTGGGTTATAAGGTTGAAAAAGGCGAGATCACGGGCAGGGTCAAGGACACCATGGTCTCAGGCAACGTGTACCAGCTGTTGAAGCAGGTCCTGGCCATCGGCAATGACGACCGCTGGATAGCCGGCTATGTGAACACACCCAGCATCTACTGCCCCTCCATCTCCATTGCAGCGAAATAAAGATGAAGAAGCTGGTCAGTTTTCGCAAAGAGCCGAAGGGCCGCGCCTGCGACCTGGTGGCGGCATGGCCGGGCATCGGCAACCTGTCCCTTATCGTGACCCGCTACCTGCGGGAAAAGCTGGGCGCCGAGGAGATAGGGGAGATAGAGCCTTTCACCTTCTTCGATCCCATCGGTGTGATGGTCAAGGACAACGTCGTAGAAACTCCGCAGTTCCCCGAGGGCAAGTTTTTCTACTGGCACAATGCTCCCGGTAAAAAAGACATACTCTTTTTCATCAGCGACGAGCAGCCGGCCTATAAAGGCTATGACCTGGCCAACTTCATTCTCGATGTAGCCAGGAAATTCAAGGTCCAGCGCATCTACACCTTCGCTGCCGCCATCGCTAAAATCCACCACACCGAGCAGCCCAAGGTATGGGCGGTGGCCACCGACCAGTCGCTGGTAGCCTATCTGAAGAAATTCGATGTCGTGCTGCGCGGCCGCCTTCAGATCGCGGGACTGAACGGGCTGCTGCTGGGGGTCGCCAGGGAGCGCTCCATGCAGGGCATCTGCCTGCTGGGAGAGGTCCCCTCTTATACCACGCGAATACCTAATCCCAAAGCTTCGCTGGCCGTATTAAAGGTATTGCTTCAGGTGCTCGAAGTGGAGATTGACCTGAGCGAGATGGCTAAAATCGCCGAGGAATCGGACCAGCAAATGAAACGCCTGGCCGCCCAGGCGATGGGTGAATATATCGACCGCTACACGCGTCCTGTCTGGCCGCCTCCCGAGGACGAGGGCGAATTCGAGGACGAAGATGAAGAGGAGGAGGAATGAATGAATCGCAGCTGCCGCTGAGCGAGATCATCGCTAAGACCCTGTTCTCCGGCGATGATATAAAGCACTCCGATTTGGTCCGGCTGTCTGATCTGAACGACGACGAGCTTACCCAGTTCAAACGGGCCTGGAACAGCTCCCACCTGGACAGGCGCTCCCTGCTAATATCCAAGCTGTGCAGCCTGGGAGAGGACGACGCCAGGCTGGATTTTACCCGCATTTTCAAGTTCTGCCTGGATGACGTAGATCCCGGCATACGTATCAAGGCCCTGGAAGGGCTGGAGCTGGAAGACAAGTATAATTTCGCGCTGCCCGTGATCAAAACGCTCAAGATGGATGAGTCGCAGGATGTAAGGGAGGCTGCCGTCCGTGTGATGGGCAAGTTCGCCCTGATGGCCGAGCTGGGAGAGATCCCCTCGGCTGTGGGTGACGACATATTCGATGCCCTGCTCGGCGTGCTGGAGAACCCTTCCGAACCCGGTTCGCTGCGAAGCCGGGCGCTGGAGTCCATCTCCCCCTTCCGCCAGGAGCCC
>JBAZLT010000253.1:0-3521 GCA_041650115.1 Dehalococcoidia bacterium
GCCCCTGTAGCTCAGGGGATAGAGCACCGGCCTCCGGAGCCGGGTGCGAGGGTTCAAGTCCCTCCAGGGGCGCATCGAACCCCATTAATTAAAGCGTTGAAATGAAACAGGGTACAACTATCGAAATTCGCTGGCATGGCCGGGGAGGTCAGGGCGCAGTCACGTCCGCCGAGTTGACGGCGCTGGCCGCCATGCGCGAGGGCAAGTATGGACAGGCCTTTCCCAGCTTCGGTCCTGAGAGGCGCGGGGCGCCCGTGCTGGCCTTCAACCGTATCAGTCAGGATACTCCCATCCGCATCCGTTCCGGTGTGGTCAAGCCGGATATCGTGATCGTGCTCGATCCGGGCCTGGTAACCCTGATAAATGTCGTGGATGGATTGAAGCCCGGCGGCGCGCTGATTGTAAACAGCACCCGCTCTATCGACGACCTCAAGCAGGAGTTCAGCGGCGATTGGAAGCTGGCGGTGGTCAACGCCTCCCATATAGCCAGGGAACTATTGGGAGTGAACATTGTTAATACCACCATGATGGGCGCACTGATCAAAGCCACCGGGGTCATAAAGATTGAGTCCCTGCAAGAGCCCATTGCCGAGAAGTTCGGCGCGCGCGCCAAAGCCAACATGGAAGCCTGTAACAGGGCGTTCAAAGAGACTGTGCTGGACCGGATAACAACCACCGGGCCCAAGAAGGAAAAGAAGTTTCAGGCAGACAAGTTGCCCAAATGGAACGAGCTCCTGGTGGGATGCGCGGTCACTGACGTGGGAAATACCAAGCGGTTCTGCACTGGAGACTGGAAATCGGAGCATCCCGAGTGGAACAACGCCGTCTGCATCAAGTGCGGCATCTGTTATCTTTACTGCCCCGAGGCCTGCATCAGCCAGCAGAGCGACGGATACTTCCGCTCCAATCCCTTCTACTGCAAGGGCTGCGGCATCTGCGCGCAGGAGTGCTGGACCAAAGCTATAAAAATGGTTGAGGGATCATAGCCATGGCATCGAAACGCATCGGTATCGAATCATCGCTGGCCATCGCAGAGGCCGTTAAACTGGCCAACACCGATGTGATCGCCGCCTATCCCATAACCCCTCAGACACATATCGTGGAGGGGCTGGCCGACCTGGTGGCCAACGGTGAGCTGGATGCCGAATACATACCGGTGGAGTCCGAACACTCGGCCATGAGCGCCTGCCTGGGTTCCAGCGCTGTGGGAGCCAGGACCTTCACTGCTACGGCGGGACAGGGGCTGATTCTCATGCATGAGGTTGTGATGGTAGCTGCCTCGATGCGCCTGCCCATCGTCATGGCGGTGGCCAACCGTGCGCTCTCCGGCCCGCTCAACGTCTGGGGCGACCAGTCCGATGCTATGATCACCCGGGACGCGGGCTGGATACAGATATTTATTGAAAACGGCCAGCAGGCCTTCGACCAGGTACTATGCGCCTTCCATATTGCTGAGCATCCGGACGTGCTTCTGCCGGTTATGATAAACATTGACGGCTTCCATGTTTCTCACGTGATCGAGTCCATTGAGATATTGGACCAGAAAACCGTTGACGAGTTTCTGCCACCCTATAAGCATAAGTTTGCATTAGACCCCGACAATCCGGTGACCATGGGGTGCTTCGCCGCGCCCAACATGTATACGGAGACCAGGAAGGACCTGGATAACGCGGTGCGGGAATCGAAGAAGGTAATACTTGATGTGTGGCGCAAGTTCGGCGAGCTGACCGGTCGGTACTATAAACCCATAGAGCAGTACAAAGCCGACAGGGCCGAGACACTGCTGGTGCTGGCGGGAGGTTACAGCGAGAACGCCATGGATGCCATCGACAAGATGCAGGGTGAGGGCAAGAAGGTTGGACTGGTCAGGGTCCGCCTGTGGCGTCCTTTTCCCCATGATGAAATGAAAGAGGCATTGGCCGGTGCCGCCAATATTATCGTGCTGGACCGCGCCATTTCGCTGGGTGGACCAGGCCCCATCTGCTCCGAGATAAGGGACGCGCTTTATTCGCTGGAGAAGAGGCCCCGTATAGCCGGTATTGTGGGCGGACTGGGTGGACGTGATGTTTCACCGGCAGATTTTGAGAAGATAATTGAGATCGGTCTGGACCGCATAAAAACAGGGCGCACCGACGAAACCTACATGTACGGAGTGAGAGAATAGTGGAAACTCTCAGCATTTATGCTCCCAAGCTGATAACCAGGGGCGAGTATATCGCCTCCGGCCACCGCGCCTGCTCCGGCTGCGGCGAGGTGCTGGCCGTGCGCTACGTCTGTAAGGCGCTAGGCCGCAACACCATCATCTCCAACGCCACCGGCTGCATGGAGATCATCTCTTCGCCGCTGCCCGAATCGGCCTGGGAGGTCCCCTGGATCCACACGCTCTTCGAGAATGCCTCGGCTGTCGCTTCTGGCATCGAGTCCGGCATCAAGGCGCTAAAGCGCAAGCACGGCTATACCAAGGAAGTTAAAGTCGTGGCCATGGGCGGCGACGGAGGCACGGCCGATATCGGCCTGCAGTCGCTGTCGGGCGCGCTGGAAAGGGGACACGACTTCCTCTATGTCTGCTACGACAACGAAGCCTACATGAATACCGGCATACAACGCTCCAGCGAGACCCCCTTCGGCGCTTCCACCACCACCGCGCCGGCGGGCAAGAAGAGCATGGGGCAGCATACCTGGAAGAAGAATATGCCCGCCATTGCCGCGGCCCACAATATACCGTATGTGGCAACATCATGCTCCAGCTATCCATTTGACATAATGTCTAAGGTTGAAAAGGCGGTCAAGATCAAGGGGCCTTCATATATTCACATACTGTCCGTCTGTCCCACCGGCTGGCGCTGTCCCTCCAGCCAGACCATCAAGGTCGGTCGGCTGGCGGTGGAGACGGGCATTTTCCCGGTATATGAAATAGAGAACGGGCAATATAAAGTGAATATCGACCTGCCCAAGCTCAGGCCGGTTGAGGATTACCTGAAGGTCCAGGGGCGCTACCGTCATCTGACCAAGGACAACATCGCGGAGATACAGGTCAGGGTAGTCGAAGAGTACAACAGGGTCAGGCAGCTCGCCGGGCTCAAGAAGATAAAATGAAAGATAAAGTAACCGCCATCATCAAGAAGTACGGCAATGACAGCAGCCAGCTGGTGTCCATACTTCAGGACATACAGACCGAGTACAACTACCTGCCCCGCACGGCGCTGGACAAGCTGGCCAAAAAGCTGGATATCCCGCAGAGCCGCGTCTACAGCATGGCGACCTTCTTCCGGGCTTTCAGCCTCGTGGAAAGGGGCAAGCACATCTGCAACGTCTGCCAGGGCACGGCCTGCCATGTGCGCGGCGCCGACCTGATACTGGAATCGCTGGAGCGCCAGCTCGGCATCAAGCGCGGGCAGACCACGCCCGACCATAAATTCACGCTTGAGACAGTGAACTGCATGGGCTGCTGCGCCACCGGTCCGGTGGTCAAGATCGATGACGAGTTCTTCGGGCATATGACCAATGATAAGGTCGAGCCC
>JBAZLT010000254.1:0-3492 GCA_041650115.1 Dehalococcoidia bacterium
GACCTCGATGCCGCCGACGCCCGCCACGCCCTCCAGTCTGGCCGCCACCCTGGCATACTCGTCGACGGTGTTGCCGGAAATGTTGACCAGCACCGGCACGCTCCATTTGGCCCACATGGGCGCCTTCTCGCGTACCAGCGCCTCCACGCCGATGTTCTGCAGTCCTACCGAGTTCAAGATGCCGCCTGTGACCTCGATGATGCGCGGCTGCGGATTGCCGTCGCGCGGTGCCAGCGTGGTGCCCTTGCAGATGATGGCGCCCAGCTTATTGACGTCCACCAGGTCGCCGTACTCGTCCCCGTAGCCCCATGTTCCCGATGCGGCCATCACGGGATTGGCCAGGCGCAGCTTCCCTGCGATCTTTACGCTCAGGTCGGCCTTTACGCTCATATATTGACCTTCGGCCTCAGCTTCCTGACCCTGTTCACCTTGCCATTCATAGATAGTCGGATGTCGCAGCGGTCGTCGATCTTGAGCGTGGTCACGACGCGCAGCGCGCCCTTCTTAAAGGGCACCTCATGCATGGCCTTCATGACCTTGAGCACCGCGTCCAGCGGGCCCTCCAGTATGGTGGCCATGGGCGTGAGGCGGTATTTAACGCTTTTATTGCCGATCAGCACGTCCATGCATCCGGCGACGTACTCGCTGACACCGGCGCTGCCGGTGCCCAGCGGAACGACCGATATTTCGGCTACGACATTTCTCTTGCTCACTTTACTTTCCTCGCTCAGTTGGTAATCCGTACGCCTATAGTATATACAAGCCAACCGGGATTTTACAGGCAGCGTGTTTTACACGCACAGCGATTATAAATATGCTAAAATTTTATATCTGCAGGTTGAACAGTTCAGATGGAGAGCAGCAACTATCACATCAGGAGTATGACCGACAGGGACATCCCCCAGGTCCTGGAGATCGACCTGGACGCCTTCCCCAGCCAGTGGCCGCACCCCAACGCCAGCTCGTTCCACCACGAGCTGCGCAACAAGCTTGCGCATTACGTCGTGGTCTGCCGTGGCAGGGAGGGAGCGTCGGGTGACGGCCTGCGCGTCATCGGCCTCAAGGAAATAGCCGCCTACCTGCGGCAGCTCTTCGGGCAGGGCGGAAATTCACATGCATCCTCTGATGCGGCGCCCGACTGCCTGGTGGGCATGGCGGGCATCTGGATGATGGTGGACGAGGCGCACATCGTGACCATCGCCGTAAGGAAGTCGCACCGCCACCAGGGGCTGGGAGAGTGGCTGCTGATACATATCATCGAGATGTCCCGCAGTCTGCGGGCCAAATATGTAACGCTTGAGGTGCGGGAGTCAAACAGCGCCGCGCAGGCGCTATATCAAAAATACGGCTTCACCAAAGCCGGCACAAGGTTAAAATATTACTCGGACAACGGAGAGAACGCGCTGATCATGACCACCAGCGAGCTGGACTCGCCTTCCTATCTGGAAAGGCTGAACAGGCTCAGGCAGGAGCACCATGCCCGCTGGAGTTATTGCGCAGTATGAAAAAATGAAACGGAGAATCGATTATGGGTGAGATGAAAAGCTCATGGCAGATCGCCATGGAAAAGGCCGAGAAGCTGGGCAAGGTCAGCCAGGAGGAGATCAACAGCATCAAATACGTGCCCGAGGGCAACAGGATCGCCTCGCAGTACCTGCAGGACGATAAGGCCGACCTGCCGGCCGAGCTAACCAAATTCCAGGCGGGCGACACCGCCGTGCACGTTAAAAAGGGCATCAACGAGATACTGCTGCGCAACATAACCCTGCCCCACAACGAGGAGGACATGCGCCGCACCAACCGGGCCATGTCCGGCCTGCGCCTGGTCAAGGAGAACAAAAAACAGCTCGAGACCGTGCTGGGCCTGATCAACAACCTGCTCAACCAGTACCAACTGGCGCTCAAACAGACCTACGAGGAGTTCAAGAAGAAGGCCGAGATGACCATCCAGCAGGCCTCGCGCCAGCCGCGCCAGCAGCGCGGCGACCAGATGCCGCTCGAGCAGAGGCTTCAGATACAGATACAGGAGGAGTGGCGCCAGATACACAGCGAACTGGACGCCCAGTACGGCAAGGCGCTGGAAGAGCACAAGCAGAAGATCAAGGATATCGCCTGAGCAACGGGCGTCAGGCCCTGAAGGCCCGCTCCTTCCAGAAGGGATAGAAGTCCGGCATATCGGTGCTGACCTTCATGGGGAACCTGGGGGGACGTTTCTCCAGGAAGGAGCTCACTCCCTCCATCACGTCCTTCTCGCCGTAGATCCAGTTCAACGCCTTCGTCTCCAGAATATGGGCCTCCATGGGATGGTCCGCGCCCAGCATCTTCCACATCAGCTGCCTGCACAGCGCCACCGAGATGGCCGAGCTGTTGTCGGCGATGCCCGCGGCTATCTCCCTGGCCCTGGTTATCAGGTTCTCAGGCTCCACCAGCTCGCTCACCAGCCTCTTCTCGTAGGCTTCCTGCGCAGTGAAGACGCGTCCGCTGTAAACCCACTCCGCCGCTGCACCCATGCCCACCAGCCTGGGCAGGAACCAGGTGGCGGCCCCGTCGAGTATGATGCCCCTCCTGGCGAAGACGAACCCCATCTTGGCGCCCTTGACGGCTATGCGCACGTCCATGGGCAGCGTCATGGTGATACCGAATCCCACGGCCGGGCCGTTGATGGCGGCGATGACCGGCTTCTTCATATCGTAGATACGCAGGCAGACCACGCCGCCCTCGTCCCTGCGCGGCGCGTTGTCGCCCTTGCCCGTGAACCTGTTATGAAACGAGTCCAGCTTGCTCTCATCCGACAGGTTGGCGCCGGCGCAGAAGGCCCGGCCCGCGCCGGTCACGATCACCACGCGCACGCGGTCGTCATTGTCGGCCTGGTCGAAGGCCGCGGCCAGCTCGGCGCAGGCGGCGGAGTTGACCGCGTTCATGATCTCCGGCTGGTTGAGCGTCAGCATCAGTATGTTGTCGGAGACCTGGTATTTCACATAGCTGTATTCCATGCTTCCTCCTTATGTAAAGTAATAAAGTCGTCGTCACCGGCCCGCTATTATAGATTATCACCGTGTTAAAAGGCACACCCGTCTGCTATAATGCGTCTATGAGCCGTTCTGCAGCCGCATTCATCCTGGCAACGGCCGCGGCCGTCGTTATGCTCCTGGCGGCCGGCTGCCAGTCCTGCGCGCCCAATCCGCTTCAGGGAGGTATCCAGTCCTATTCGGGAAGCAAATGGGAGGAGCCGCAACAGCCTCAGCAGACTCCAATACCTCAACCGGCCCCGCAGTCGAAGACGCAGACCATAGAGCGGCATGAGACCGTCACGGAAGCCAACAGCGTTTTCAGCATCGGCGCGCCCGCCGTCGGCTACATCGAGGAGCGCCAGGTCACCGCGCAGCAGCCGGTCAATTTCTGGTTCGAGTACCTCAATCCCGACATGTCCCTCACGCTCAACGGCTTCCCGGTGGAGATAACATCGCAGCGCGGCGCGGGCAGGACTGCCTT
>JBAZLT010000255.1:0-3468 GCA_041650115.1 Dehalococcoidia bacterium
CGCCCTGCTCTCCACCACGATGTACATGATGAAGGAAGTCATTGAAGCAATGGACAGCGCGGGGTTACATGCGGATGTAAAAATCATGGTGGGAGGCGCTCCGCTCAACGATGACTATGCAAAAAAAATAGGGGCGGACTTCTACGGCCCTGATTGTATCTCCGGCAGAGATTACGCGCGCTCCATCGTGGCACGCAATAATTAGACTTGCTGTCGATCCAATTAGAGGAGGCAGGCCATGAGCAATCGCACTATAAGCGCCATGACGCCTAAAGAGAGGATTCATGCAGCGGCAAAGGGGCTGCCCTCCGACCGCGTACCCGTTTTCTACTGGATCGAGGCACATACGGGCTGCCGTCTGATGGCTGAATACCAGCCCTCGGGCCACTGGAACAGGGACCTGCCGGCAAAATTCCTGTGGGACCGGTTAAAGAAAGGCGGTTATATGCACGCTGCCGAGGTATGGAGGTTCCTTCCCCTGCTGTGGGACATACACAGTTATAATTTTGCCAATGCCTACGGCATCAATCTCGGCGCCGACATGATACTCGCCTCTTATGCAACGCCCAACTACAGCAGCTGGAGTTATAGAAAAGGGCACATCGATATAGTCGATATCTATGGAGTGGGCCGCAAGATCGGAGGCGGCATCTACCCCGATATGGTTGATCCTCCGGTTAAAAAACTCGAGGATCTCAAGAATTTCCATTTTCCCGACGCCACTAAAAATAGCCTTTACGACCCCTTCCGGAAGTACAGGAAGCAGTATCCCCATCACAGCATTGCTGCGGAGGCCTGGGGCCCGCACGATTGGACCAGCAACCAGATGATCGGTCTGGAAAAATACATGACCTGGCTGGTGGAATACCCTGACGAGATCAAATCGTTCATGGACAGGTTTGTCGATCATGAGATTGAGATTGCACGCAGGAGCGTTAAAGCGGGGGCGGATGTTGTATTCATTTACGATGATTACGGCTACAATAACCGACCGCTGATATCCATGAAAATGTGGAAGGAATTCATGTACCCGCGGTTGAAAAAGCAGGTCGATGCAGCACATGAGGACGGCGCGCTGGTCTGCCTGCACTCTTGCGGTTACCAGATGCCCTTCCTTGAATACTATGTTGAAATGGGTATCGACATGCTTCAATCACTCCAGCCAGCCGCCGGAAACGATTTTAAGCTGGCAGTGGATAAATACGGCGACAAGCTCTGTTACGTGACCGGCATCGATATACAGAGAGGGGAGGCCATGACGCCTGATGAATATAAGCAGGATATTCTCACAAGCTACCGCACCGGCCGGGCTAAAAATCGGCACATCCTGGGCACAACGCACGAAATACAGTACACCATGCCCGATGAAAACCTGAGAGCTCTTTTCCAAACAGTGCGGGATATCCAGGCCGGCTGCTATGATTAGTTTGCAGTAAGGACCGTCGCCATATTACCTATCTAATAAAATTTTTATGGAGATCCATTTAAATTTCGCCGGTTTATGTGTTATAATCTCGGCGATATTCGATCCGATACAATCGTAGTATTTTTTGGTTGGCAGTGGCCGTGGTAAAGGTTGAGATAGCCGATATTTAAGAGACTCAAATACAGTATGGCCAATCCACGCAAATCAACCTCAGCTAAATCCGTGACTAAAAGCAGGATTAGCGCCAGTCTGGCCGACCAGGCTGCCCTCGGTCAGGCCCTGCTACAGAGCACCAGCGCCGGCATCTACATAGTGCAGGGCGCCAAGTTCGTTTACCTCAGCCCATTCTTCGAAACCCTTACCGGATATTCCATTAAAGAGCTGCTAGGGCAGGAGTCTCTTAAACTGGTGCACCCCGACGACCGTGAAATGGTGCGCAAGGCGGCCACCAGTATGTTGAAGCAGCGTGGCAGGCAGAACCCCTTCGAATATCGTTTCCTTAAAAAGAACGGCGATGTGATGTGGGTAATGGAGACCGTATCTTCGATTGACTACAAAGGAATGCGCGCCACACTGGGCAGCTTTATGGACATCCACCAACGTAAAATGCTTGAGGAAACCGTCGCAAAATCGGACCAGTTGCATAGCGCTATGCTTTCCCAGATGTACGATGCCTGCTTCGAGGTGGATTTAGCCGGCAATTTCAAATTTGCCAACAACTCAATGTGTGTAGCCCTTCGCTATAAACTCAATGAACTGGACGGTAAACATTCTAATGTCATCATACCCGAGGAGGATCGGCAGATTGTTTTAAATACCTTCAACCAGGTCTATAAATCAGGCCAGACCAACACGGGTTTCACGCACAAGGTAAAACGCAAAGACGGTATTGTTTTATCGGTCGAAACATCTGTATCCCCAGTTAGAGAGCCGGACGGAAGGATAACCGGGTTTATCTGCGTGGGGCGCGATGTCACTGAGAGCAAACGGCTGCATGTAGCTCTCTTACAGTCCGAGGCATTGCACCGCAGCATACTTGAGCAAATGTATGACTCATATTATGAGGTGGATCTCGCAGGCAATTTCACATTTGTTAACGACTCCGTATGCACTAATCTTCTCTACTGCAAAGAGGAGCTTTTGGGAAAGAACTTCGGCTTCGCCGTACCACCGGATGAGGTCAAGAATATGTTTCTGGCCTTCAACAGGGTATTCAGGACAGGCCTGCCCAACAAGGCATTCTCACACAAAATACTGCGCCGCGACGGGAAAATACTTTATGCGGAAAGCTCTATCGACCTTCGCAGGAATGAAAATGGAGAGCCGATCGGCTTTCGCAGCATTTCGCGTGATATCAGTGAACGAAAACAGCTTGAAGAGGCACTGCTGGCAGAGAAAAACTTCTCGGACTCGGTCCTGGATAGTATGCCGGGTATCTTCTATGCGCTCGACGAAAACGGGAAAATCATAAGGTGGAATAAGAACGAGGAGAAGGTGACCGGCTATTCGAGCGCAGAGCTGTATAACATGGATGCAATTAAAACTATAGCCGAAGAAGAACGGGAGAACGTGGCATCGAAGATAGCTGATGTTTTTTCACAGGGCTATGCAGCAGTTGAAACCCAGATAATGGCAAAAGATGGCAAAAAAACGCGATATCTGCTGACCGGCGCCCGTGTTGATATAGGCAATAAACCCTACCTAATCGGTATGGGCATTGACATCTCGGAACGTATCCAGGCGGAGCAGGCTTTAAAACAGAGCGAGGAACGTTACCGGGCTCTGTTCGACAGCTCACTCGAACTGGTATATGTGCTCGACTTCGAAGGAACATTCCTGGACGCCAACCCCGCCACGCTGGAATTGATTGGATACAACAAAGAAGAGATCGGCAAGCTGAACGTAGCCTCGCTATTTAACGAGGAGGACCTTCCCGGAGTGCTGGAGATGCTGAATAAAGCCGGCCTGCCGGGACTGTATAAAGAGATGATGGAGTTCAAGCTGCGCCGCAATGACGGCAGCCATGTATATATCGAAGCTCA
>JBAZLT010000256.1:0-3448 GCA_041650115.1 Dehalococcoidia bacterium
GGGCAGAGCCTCCGACCGAGCCTATACCGAAGATGCCTGTTACGATCGATCTTTTCTCCTTTTTGAAGGCCAGCGACAGCCAGCCCGAACCGCTGGTGCTGAAGCCGTCTTCACCCAGGCCTACAAATGCACGGGCCACGACCAGGCTGGCGAAATTCCAGGCCAGTCCCGTCGCAAAGGTTGCTGCGCTCCATAACAGCGCCATAATACCCACTGATTTGCGCCGGCTCCACCTGTCCACTATCCAGGCGATCGGAATGGTAAACAGGCCGACTCCGATACTGAAGACTGATTGCACAATACCTAACTCGGTGTCGGAAATCGCCAGCGATACCTTGATCTGCTGCAGAACTACCGATAGGATGGACCTGTCCGCGTAATTGATGATGTAGAGAATGGTCATCACGATCAGGATGCTGGTAGCCTGCCACTTGGTGGTCTCATAGGTTTTCTGGTTCTCAACTGCTGATTCCATGTTATCTCCTCATTCTTTATTCTTTGTCGGTTAGCCGCATCAGTCTTAATCGATTTCTTCATTAATGATCTTTGATTTTCTGAAAGCGGTAATTTCCTCACGTGAATATCCGATTTCTCGCAGGATCTCTGCCGTATGCTGCCCGAGCAGCGGCGGAGGCCCTTTTATCTGCGCCGGCGTTGCCTTCAGCTTCCAGGGTATTCCCATAACCTTGATCTTTTTAGCCACAGGATGATCGATCTCTTCTATCATCCTTACCTCCTTAACCTGCGGTTCATTGAACACATCCTGATATGTCTTAAACATAGCGAAGTAGCCGCCCAGACCCTCCACTATTTTCCTTATCTCATCGGACGTCCAGTTCTCCATCGCCGGTTCAATTACAGGTTTAAATTCCTGGGCATCCCTGCCTATGCCTACCATGCGCATACCTTTTTCCTTGAAATATGGATCTTCCAGCAGCTCTGCCAGCCCAACCTGTTTGCAGAAAGACTCCCAGGCCGGTTCCGTTTTGCCCGGAACCAGCGGCATGCCGAACAGGATGGCCCGGTCCTTGGTCCGGTAGCCGGTCTCGGCATGATCGAAGGGTCCGGTGAAATGGAATCCTCCCGGCTGATCGGGATTGTAATGTGCCGTTATTATGTAAACTATCATAGCCAGCATATTCATAAACATGGAGCTTTCGATTTTCTGTCCCACGCCTGATTTATTGCGGCTGAGAAGTGCCGCCATAATCCCTATAAAAGACCATATCCCTGTATCGACGCCGGCCAGGTCAGGCCCCAGCCTAACTGGCGGCTCACCCGCCTCGCCCAGGAACCACTGGTATCCCGCCATGCCCTGTATTTCGAGCTCGGATGCGGGGTAATCTCTGTACGGCCCTTTTTCGCCAAACGGTGAAATCGAGCAGTAGACCACGCGCGGGTTGGATTTAGCTATATCGGAATATCCGAACCCAAGCTCATCCGCCCTGCCGGGCCCGTAGTTTTCCAGTATAACGTCTGCATCTTTAGCGAGCCTGAGCACAATCTCCCGTCCCCCGGGTTCCGCCTGGCTAAGCGCAATGCTTCGCTTTCCCCTGTTTAGAGATAGAAAAAGCGCGCTTTCCCCGTTTATTTTCACCCCGCGATGACGGGACAGGTCTCCGGTAAGGGGCTCCACCTTTATTACATCGGCCCCTCCATCGCTCAGTTGCATGCCGCAATGAGGGCCTGCAATTTCGTCAGCCAGTTCCAGCACTTTTATGTCTTTAAGCGGTACCATTTCGCAATTCCCCCGCAGCAGTTATTTTTACCCTTTGCCTTTTGCTTTTTTCTCCGGTTTCGATATCTCGGCCAGTATCTCGCGCCTGTTCTTATCCGGCTTGACAGTGGGCGTGACCTTGATGGGCACAGGTGGATTGCTGAATTTGAGCGGAAAATCCGTATACAGCGTCGGTCCCCAGGCCGTATTCAATTTGACGATCATTTTATTGGCGCGGATATGCGGATCATTGTAGATATCGTCGACTGTATTGTAGGTACCGCAGGGAACCCCGCTGCGCCGAAACAGGATAATCCACCACCTGGCCGGCTCAGAGGCTATTTTCTCCTCCAGGATCGGTATCAGTGCATCCCGGTTGGTCACACGGTCGGCATTGGTGGCGAACCTGGGATCGTTTTCAAGTTCAGCCATATTAATCGCCTTGCACAGCCTGGGCCAGTATTCCTCCCGATGGACACTGACATTAATGTATTTGTTGTCGTAAGTTTTGAATGCTTGCGAAGGCACGATACTGGGATTGGCCGATCCCATGGGTACAGGGTTTTTACCCGTGGCGAAGTACTCTGCTATCCTGGTAGACTGCATGGAGAGCGTAGCTTCAAACTGTGACATCTCGATTTTCTGCCCCTCGCCTGTCCTCTCCCTTGCCATTAAAGCCAACAAAACCGCCTGCACAATGTTGAGGCTGGTCGTATAATCGACTGCGGCTACAAACCGGAACATCTCACCCATGCTCCCCGACGCACCTGTGGTGCCCGCAAAGCCTGACGCCAGTTGCATGAGCGGGTCGTTGCTGGGCGAGTGCGCCATTGGGCCGGTGGTCCCATAGCCCGAGCTGGCACAATAGATGATGTGCGGATTCACCTTTTTAACGGTTTCGTAATCAAAGCCGAGTTTTTCCATTGCCCCGGCGGGGTGGTTTTCCACCACCACATCAGCGGTCTCGGCTATCTTCAGCCCCAGCTGCCTGTCCTCATCCTTCTTCAAATCGATAATAATGTTCCGCTCGTTGAAATGCCCGGTGAGATAGGCCGTGCCAACACCACCCTGTTGAGTGCCCACGTAGTAAAGACCATCGAATTTAGGCGGCTCAAAACGGATCACGTCCGCCCCCAGGCAACCCATCAGACAGCAGGCAACCGGACCGACACCCCAGCCCCCCACATCCAGAATCCTTATGCCGTTAAGCATTGAAACCTCCCATATATGCCCGCCTAAATAGGCCTTGACGCCCGGTGAAAATGGCAAGTAATCGATCTTCTGAACCGGATTAGAAGTCTAAAGCAGGCATATAAATAACCGTTCATATGAATGATTGAACATTCATATCTTTTTAACTATATATCAGGTGCCGTCGGCTTGTCAATACTTCATTTTTCGAACCGCATTTTTAGCGGAAAGATGTTGACAAAACATGGTTCCGCCTTTATGATTATTATGAACGTTCAGTCATTCACATGAATGGTTACTTACTTTTCTGCCGAGCTGTACAAACCGAGGTGTAAGAAGTGAATTACAGAAGAATTTTATATGAGAAGGACAGGGCGGTGGCCACTATCACCCTGAATCGCCCCGACCGCCTCAATGCCATCAATGCGGAGATGGACTCCGAACTGAATCGTGTAATTGATGAGATTGCGGGAGATGATAACGTCAGGGCGGTGGTGATCACTGGCAGCGGCAGGGCCTTCTCGTCCGGCGCCGACATAA
>JBAZLT010000257.1:0-3442 GCA_041650115.1 Dehalococcoidia bacterium
CCTCGCAATGACGCTCTGATTCTCGTCTTGACGGGCAATTGAAACGAATATAAACTAAGCGCAAGCGCAATCTGGGGAGGTGCATCCATGTCTTCTGCTAAAAGCCGTCGCGGCTGGTGGACAGCCATAATCCTCTGTGTTGTTATCCTGCTTATCGTCATTACACCCCTTTCGCTTTATGCCACCGCCAATGTTGAGACCAAGGACCTCGACGATGCGGCCCGCGCCCAGGCCGGGGGATCGTACATAAAGCTTCCTGAAGGGGTGACGCATTACGAGCTGTCGGGGCCGGAGGACGGTCAGGTGGTAGTGCTGATACACGGCGCCACCATACCCATGTACCTATGGGATGCGCAGGTTGACGCTCTTTCCAAAGCCGGCTACCGGGTGCTGCGCTATGACATGTACGGCAGGGGTTATTCGGATCGGCCGGACGGCGACTACAGCCAGGCGTTCTTCCGCAAACAGCTTCTGGACCTGCTGGATGCGCTCAAGATAAGGCAGCCCGTGGACCTGATGGGCGTATCCATGGGCGGCGCCATGGCGGTGGACTTCACGGCCAGCTACCCCGACCGTGTCAAGGACCTGGTGCTGATCGCACCGATGATCAACTCGCTCAAGAACGATACCAATTTCAAACTGATGAGAATACCATTGCTGGGAGAGTTCCTCACGCGGCTGATAGCGGTCAAAGTCATGTCTGACCGCGCAGCCGAGTTGATGCAAAAATCGCCTAAAGCCGCAGAGTACGCCAGGCAGTTTAAAGACCAGACCCAGTTCAAGGGCTTCGAAAAGGCATCCCTGGCCGCAGTCCGCAGCGATGCATGGGCCGACTACACGGCCGACTATCAGAAGGTCGGTCAGCAAGGCCACAGGATACTGCTGATCTGGGGCACGGCGGACAACGATATCTCTCCCGAAATGGTGCAGGCGATTCAAAAGGCGCTGCCCAACGTTGTATTCAAGCAGCTCGACGGCGTCGGACACGACCCCCAGGTGGAAGTAGCCGAGCAGGTCAACAGCCTGATACTGGACTTTTTAAAACAGCACTAATAATAAGGAGGTATTAAATGCCGGAAAAGAGATTCAAGTATCTGAGCAAAGAATGGGCGGATGAGGTGGCCAGAAGGTGTAAAAAAACGCTCACACCCGAAAAAATGAAGAACATTACTTCCTCCATGATCACCATATACAACAAATGTCCTGACGGCAAGAGCAGGGCTGTCTACTATAAGCTCGTAAAGGGCGTGGTTGAGACCGTGTCTATCGTCGAGGGCAAACTCCCCCAGGCCGAGTTCTCCATCACCTCCGACTATGAAGTCTTCGCTAAAATCTCACGTGCAGAGCTCAAGGCGCGAGCCGCGCTCATGTCAGGCAAGATGGTTCTTAAGGGCAACCTTGTTAAAGCGCTGACCCTCTCTCCGACCGTCGACCGGCTGAACGAGGTGATCGCCACTATTCCAACAGAGTATTAATAAGGGGAGGGTGAAAAAATGCCGAAAAAGAGACTGTCCAAGGATGATCCCTATTTCGTAGATAATCCAAAGAGAGTTAAGGCCGTTCAGAAGCAGATGGCCGAGCACGGCATCGACGTCTATTTGGGCTCGCGGCTGCGCACAGTATCCTGGATAGCCGATGTCTTTTGTCCCTGGCGCACCTACGTCGTCATACCCCCCGAGGGCTTGCCCACAGTGGTGACTTTTGTGATCGATGCGGCGCGTGCGTGCGACGAATCGTGGCTGGACGAAGAACACGTGATCGGCTACGGGCCCATGGGAGGACAGGACCAGGTAGCACTGCTGAGCATGTTAATGAAACCTTACCTCAAGGGAGGCAAGGGTGTTATTGGAATGGAGACGGGCATGGGTAACTACCTGCCCGAGGGGCACCTGACCCTTTTCGAATTCGTCATGCTCAAAGCTGCCATGCCCAAAGCCACCTTTAAGAACGCTCACGATATCATCGACCGGCTCTCACTTATCAAGGACGAGGGCACCATCAACCGTTTCCGCGAGGCCTCACGCCAGGTCGATGTCGGCCACAGGGAGGTGCTGGCAGCCATAAAAAACGGCGGCTTTCAGAAGATGACCGAGACCGAGATAGCGGGGCTGGCCGCCTATGCCATGCGCAAGGCCGGTAGCGAGTGGGAATGGTCATTCACGGGCGGTAATGAAATAGCCTCCGGCTACAGGACGGGACTGGCCGCCGGCGCCTGCACTCCGGCCAGCAGGCGAAAACTCAAGGCGGGCGATCCCCTGATGGTGGACCTGCATGCCATGTTCAAACTGGGACTGGGCGACCATTCGCATAACTATTTCCTGGGCAAGGCCACCAAGCGGCAGATGTGGCACGCCAAGAATTTCGTGGACCTGATGAAGCAGGTACTCATCACCTACAGAGCAGGTATCACTCCCACCAAACTGGCCGATGAGATGCTGGCCTTCGCAGAGGAGAGAGGATTCCAGGACTACCTGGTGCCCGGATTCGAGCACGGCATCGGCATGATGGGAGACGAATGGCGCATCGGCCTCAACAACGGCCCCTTCCAGTACTGGACCAATCCCGATCACGTCTACCGGAAGAACGAGATGCTCATCTGCGCCGTGCAGTACGCCTGTCCCGAGGAGAACATCGGCTTCCGCTACGAGAATCCCATTCTGATAAAAGAGAGGAATTGCGAGGCAATGTCCAGGTTCCCGCTGAGCGTCAATATCGTGTAGGGGCTGCGCATTTATAAAAGGTCATTGCGAGGAACCGCAGGTGACGAAGCAATCTTGTACGTGATTGCACAATAGAAGATTGCCGCGCCCTTCGGGCTCGCAATGACGAGGTAAAAAGTAGGCTCGCAATGACCGCTTGGATTTACTTAAATTCGCTGCGTCCCGCTGTCGTGAGGATGATGGCCAGCACACCCAGCACAAAACCCCAGAAGAAGAACGTGAAGCTGCAGAAAAAGGCGGCGATGGAGCCAGCCAGGGCGAATCCCCATGACTTCTTAATGATATTCGCTATGCCGCCCGCAACGGCCAGGATCGCCAGTATAATAATGGGGATGGAGATACTGAATAGAACAGTGGATATCCAGGCCGGGATATCGGGTATGATGCTGGTTATCCCTCCCGCAATAAAAAGGGCGATGACGACGCACAGCGCCCACACGCCGGCTATAATATCGAGGATGCCGGCCGTGGTTGCCAGCCATTTGTTTTCCATTGATTCACCTCCTGCCTGATTTATCTGTACCCGCTATCAATATTATAACCACAATATGTGATAATTATTTATTTTTCCTGAACGGCGAGTAAAGCTCTTCGTCCTTCCTCAGCTCTACAATCCTGTCACGCAGCAGGGCCGCCCTCTCGAACTCGAGATTTTTAGCCGCTTTCTTCATCTGTGTCTCGAGGTCCTTGATCAACCTGGCGACCTCATCGGGCGCAACATG
>JBAZLT010000258.1:0-3388 GCA_041650115.1 Dehalococcoidia bacterium
GGTGATGCTCAAACCTCTCTCTAGCATTTACGTAAATGCCAGAGTGAGAAACCATGATGTGATCAAGCCTTTCTCGAGGCCGTTTTCCAGAACGGGAGGGCTTGCCATCCTGTTCGGCAACCTGGCCCCGGGCGGGGCCGTGGTTAAAAGCGGAGCCGTCGATAAAAATATGATGGTGCATAAAGGCCCGGCGCGCGTTTTTGAAAACGAGGAGGACGCTACCAGGGGCATCATGGCCGGAAAGATCAAGGCGGGCGACGTGGTGGTCATCAGGTACGAGGGCCCGCGCGGAGGACCCGGCATGCGCGAGATGCTCACGCCAACTTCGTTGATAACAGGCATGGGACTGGACAGCAAGGTCGCGTTAATAACGGATGGGCGCTTTTCAGGCGGCACCAGGGGCGCGGCAATAGGACATGTCGTGCCTGAAGCTGCCGCCCGCGGCCCCATCGCCGCTGTAAGAAACGGTGATATAATCAGTATAGATATACCTGCCCGCAAGCTGGAGGTCAAGCTCAGCGCTTCCGAGATCAAAAAGCGCTTAAGCGTACTGCGCCCCTTCAAAACGGGTATTAAGAGCGGATACCTCAAAAGGTATATAGAGAATGTGGGCCCCGCCAGCGAGGGAGCGGTATTCGAGGATTAGGAGTGACCAGCATAGATGATGAAGACCGGCGCAGAGATTTTATGTGAGTGTCTGATCAAGGAGGGAGTCGAGGTCATCTTCGGTTTCCCCGGCGGGGTGCTGCTACCTCTCTACGATACCATACCCAGATATCCCCAGCTGCGCCATATACTGGTCAGGCATGAGCAAGGCGCAGCCCATGCAGCCGACGCGTATGCGCGCGTGACCGGCAAACTGGGAGTATGCCTGGCTACCTCAGGTCCGGGCGCAACCAACCTGGTTACGGGAATCGCCAATGCCTATCTCGACTCCGTGCCGGTGCTGGCCATCACGGGTCAGGTGCCCACTCATTTCATAGGCAAGGATGCTTTCCAGGAGATCGATATTACGGGTATCACCGTGCCCATAACCAAATACAACCAGCTCGTTCTGGATATCAGCGACCTGGCCAAAGCTGTGCGTGAAGCCTCGTACGTAGCCCAGGTCGGCAGGCCGGGACCCGTGCTGCTGGACATACCCAGGGACGTATTCCAAAGCCGCATGGAGTTCAGCTACCCCGAAAAAGTTGATCTGCCCGGCTTCAAGCCCAAGCTGTTCGGACATCCCGCCCAGATTAAAAAAGCCTCAGACCTCATCAATTCAGCCGAGCGCCCGGTGATTATCGCGGGCCACGGTATCAACATATCAAAGGCCTTTCCCGAGCTTAGGGAGCTGGCCGAAAACGCCCAGATCCCGGTCGTCTCCACTTTCCTGGGCATCGGCTGCTTCCCCGAATCGCACGTGCTCAGCTACGGCTGGCTGGGCATGCACGGTATGGGCTACGCTAACAAGGCCGTTCACAATGCCGACCTGCTGATCGCAGTGGGCATGAGGTTCGATGACCGCGCTACGGGCGGCGTCAGCACGTTTGCGCCACACGCGCGCGTGGTGCATATCGATATCGATGCTGCGGAGATCGGTAAAAATATTGGCGTGGATGTGCCGATCGTAGGTGATCTGAAAAACGTGCTGCAGGTGCTGAATAAACAGATAGAAAGGCGGGACCACATTAGCTGGCTCACACAGCTTGACGAGTGGCGCTCACAGCACCCGGCCATGGAGATACGCCATCATGAAGACATACTGCCGCAATACATCATCAGGCAGATTCACGAGGCCACCAAAGGCGATACCATCATAGTTACGGGTGTAGGACAGGCGCAGATGTGGGCGGCGCAGTATTTTTACTACGACAAGCCCAACAGCTTCGTCTCATCGGGCGGGCTGGGCACTATGGGGTTCGAGCTGCCCGGCGCGGTCGGGGCCAAGGTCGGATGCCCTCATGAAACCGTCTGGTGTATTGCCGGCGACGGCGGCTTCCAGATGACGGTGCAGGAGCTTGCCACCATGGTGCAGGAAGACCTGGATATCAATATCGCCGTTTTCAATAACGGCTGGCTGGGAATGGTCAGGCAATGGCAGGAGCTCATCTACAACAAACGGTATTTCGGCACCCAGCTGTATAATCCCGATTTCGTTAAAATTGCCGAGGCTTACGGCATCAAGGGCATTAAGGTCAGCAAGAAAATTGACGTCAGACCGGCCATCCATAAGGCTATGGAGCACAAAGGTCCCTTCCTCATCGAGTTCATCGTTGAGCCGGAAGAAAACGTATATCCCTTTGTCCCTCCGGGAAAGACCATCGTCGAGTTCCTCGAAATGCCCAACCCGGCGGCGAGCATCAAGAAGTAAAACCCGGATAATATCGATGGAGACTTGTTAATTGGATAACAAACATATACTGGTCGCTCTGGTGCAGGACCGTCCCGGCGTCCTCAACCGCATCGCCAGCACGCTGCGCAGGCGTAATTTCAACATTGAAAGCATCGCAGTCGGGCATATCGAGCAGCCCGGCCTCTCGCGCATGACCATTGTGGTAGAGGGGGATGATGCCAATATAGAGCAGGTCAGAAAGCAGCTCGACCGCGTGATAGAGGTCATCCGCATCGCGGATATTACCGCCGACAATCCCGTGGCGCGCGAGATGGCAATGATTAAGGTCAAGGCGGCGCCCTCCACTCGCAGCGAGATCATCCAGATCGTGGATATCTTCCGCGCCAATATAGTGGATGTCTCGCCCGACTCGCTGATACTGGTTGTCACCGGCACAGCCGATAAGGTCGATACTCTTATCGAGCTTCTGCGCGGCTTCGGCATCAGGGAGATGTCGCGCACAGGCACTATCGCGCTGCCGCGCGGAGGCGCAGGCCCTCTGACCATCGAAGAGCACAAACCCCTCAGGCGCGTCGTGGAACAGCCCGCGGCCGAGGAGGAAAACCTGCCGGACTGGTAGGTGTAAAATATCGCATCCATAATTTCGTCAGGAGGTAATATGGCTAAAATATATTATGAGAAAGATGCGGACCTGGCCTTACTCAAGAACAAGGTCATAGGTATTATCGGCTACGGCAGCCAGGGGCATGCTCACGCCCAGAACCTGCGGGACAGCGGTCTTAAGGTAATTGTCGCTGAGGCTAAAGGAACCGAAGGCCACCGCGCCGCCAAAAGGGCTGGCTTCGACGTTTTCGATGCGGCGGAGGTCGCCGGCAAAGCCGACGTTGTCATGATGCTGGTCCCCGACCAGCTTCAAGCCAAGGTATACAGGGAATCTATCGGCGATCAGATGGCCAAGGGCAAGACGCTCATGTTCGCCCACGGTTTCAATATTCATTACGGCCAGATCGTTCCGCCCGACTATATCGACGTCTCCATGATCGCTCCCAA
>JBAZLT010000259.1:0-3382 GCA_041650115.1 Dehalococcoidia bacterium
TATGCGGGCCGCCTCGTCCGGATCCGTTACGGACTCCCCGCCCAGTATCTGTCCGGGAGGCCTGTCGGGTGAGAAAATCCTGCGCACGGATGTGGCCGAGCCCTTGAGACCGATCACATCCTCGCTCAATTTGAGCACGCGGTTGTCCCAGGTCTTGATCTCGGCATCCTGCGCCATCAACCGCATGGGCACCGTCGGGTAGCGAGGACGGTTGATCTCGCGCAGCACCGCTATCATGGCAGGCAGCCTGGAATCCAGTACCTCATACCTGTCCTCGAACTTGCAGCGCACCCTGATCCTTTTATGTTCTATATCGACGCTCTCGATGCGGTCGACCGAGGTAAGCTGGGCGCATTTGAGACGAGTGGCAATGCCCGGTCCCACCTGGGCCGTATCTCCATCAATGGTCTGCTTACCGCACAGCACCATAGCCAGTTCATCCTCTTCAGCCAGCCTGCAGATAGCGGAGGTCAACACCATGCTGGTGGCCAGCGTATCGGCGCCGCCGAAAGCCCGGTCGCTCAGCAGCACCACATCGTCGGCGCCCACGGCCAGGGCCTTGCGCAGCGTCATCTCCGCGCCGGGCGGGCCCATGGAAAGCGCCACCACTTTGAACCCATACTTTGCCTTGAGCCGCAGAGCCTCCTCGAGGGCGTGGGCATCGAAAGGATTGATGATGGAAGGCACCCCCTCACGTATAAGCGTGCCCGTATCAGGATCGATCTTGACCTGAGTGGTGTCCGGGACCTGCTTGATACAGGCGATGATTAACAAGACGGACGCTTCCGATTATATTTATATATGCGCATTATTATGGTTCATTTCGCCGATTTTAAGATTATATAATATTGCAATATTAACTTCCGGTCAACAGGCGCTCCCGCTTTTTTCGGCTCGTCATTGCGAGGAGCGCAGCGACGCAGCAATCCTGTGTTGACCTGCCACTTTACACCAGATTGCTTCGTAGTGATCGAATTGACAACCTCATCGTGGAATACGTAGAATTCATCGTCAAAAAACCATGACCACGACCAAAATAATCACCGCAGGCATCCTGATCGCCGCCATACTCGTATGTGTGGCAGCGGCCGTGTGCCTGGCGGTCACCACCCAGCCCTCCGAGAGCTTCAGCGAATTCTACCTGCTGGGCAAAGGGGGCCGGGCCGCCGGCTATCCCGATCAGGCGGTTGCCGGACAGCCTGTCAGCCTGATCATAGGCGTAGTCAACCGCGAAGGAAGACCATACGATTATACAGTTCAAATCAGTCAAAATGATGCTATAATCAAGTCCATAACGGTGGGCAAATTGAACGACGGACAGAAATGGGAGCAGCCGGTGGAATTCACGCTGAGCCATGCCGGAGACTCACAGAAGGTGAATTTCTATCTGTACTTGGATAACGGGACTGCGCCGCGTATCAAGGACCCGCTGGTATTGATCATGAAAGTGACGGAGAACTGAGAATATGTGCGGTATCATCGGCTATTGCAGCAAGAAAGGCAACGCCGCCCGGGTTATTTTCGAAGACCTCAAGCGCATGGAATACCGCGGCTACGATTCGTCGGGCGTGGCCATGATATCCGACGGAAAGCTGCTGGTTAAAAAGGGCGTGGGCAAGCTGGAAGATGTGAACCGCAAATACAAACTGGATAAAATGCCGGGCAGCCTGGGCATCGGACATACGCGCTGGGCCACGCACGGCGGCGTCACACAAATTAATACGCATCCTCACTGCGACTGCGCCGGTGAGATCGCCGTGATCCACAACGGCATCGTCGACAACTACCAGGAGCTGCGCAAAGACCTGATCAAGCGCAAGCACCGCTTCGTCTCCGAAACCGACACCGAGGTCATCCCCCACATGCTGGAGGACGAGATGAAGCGCGGACGCTCCCTGGAGGAGGCTGTCATGGCGGTGGCGCCCAGGCTGGAGGGCTCATACGCCTTTCTCGCCATCTGCACCGGCGAGCCGGGCAAGATCGTGGGCACGCGCCGGGGCAGCCCGCTGGTGGTGGGCGTGGGCAAGAACGTGTCGTTCGCAGCCAGCGACTCGCTGGCCCTGGCCGGACAGATAGACCTGCTATACATGCTGGGAGAGGGCGAGATAGCGCTGCTGACCGCGGATAAAACGGTCTTCTTCGACTCCACCGGACGTCCCATCAGCAAGAAGTCGACTAAACCCGATGCGGTCTGGAACGACAACAACAAGGAAGGCTACGACTACTTCATGCTCAAGGAGATCATGCAGCAACCCGATACGTTGATTACTGCCACGCACCAGGACAAGGACATCTTCACCTCCGTGGCGCTGGATGTGCTGAGGGCCGACCAGATCATCGTCACCGCCTGCGGCTCCTCGCGTTACGCCGCCCTGGTGGGACGCTACCTCTTCTCCAGCGTGGGCAAGAAGTTCTGCGAGGTGGTCATGGCCTCCGAGTTCCAGTACTTCGCCGAGTCCGTGGGCAGGAACACGCTGGTGCTGGCCATATCGCAGAGCGGCGAGACGCTGGACGTGATCGACGGCGTGGAGCTGGCCCGCAAGGCCGGCGCGCGCATCGTCTCCATCATCAACAGGCCGCAGTCCCTGCTGGGCGAGCTCAGCCACAACGTCCTGTACCTCAATTGCGGGCCCGAGATCGGCGTGGCCGCCACCAAGTCCTTCCTCAACCAGCTGGCCCTCTTCTACCTGCTGGCCTTCTCCATGGTGCACTCGTTCGATATGGCGGTGGACAATATCCGCAAGGTCAGCCGCCAGGTCGCCCGGGCCATCGACTGGAATAACGGCGTAATCGACGAAATAACGCAGAAATATCACGACAAGAACGATTTCTATTACATCGCGCGCGGCATCAACTTCGCCATCGCCTCGGAAGGGGCGCTCAAGCTGAAGGAGATTTCCTACATACACGCCGAGGGCATGCCCGCCGGCGAGCTCAAGCACGGAACGCTTTCCTTAATCGAAGACGGGACGCCCGTGCTGGTGATATGCCCCGGAGACTTCACCTACAAGGAGACGCTGGGCAACGCCATCGAGGCTAAAGCCAGGGGCGCAAAAATCATCGCGGTCTCCGATGTCGATAACGAGGTCTACGACCACTGGATCAAGATACCCAGGGTGCACGACCTGCTCTATCCCATGGTCTCCGTTGTGCCGCTGCAGCTGCTGGCCTACCACATGGCCACCCGCCGCGGCCACAACCCGGACATGCCGCGCAATCTCGCCAAATCGGTGACCGTCAGGTAATATCGAATGAAAATCATCGCCGTCATCCCCTGCCTGAATGAGGCGGCTTATATAGGCGACGTAATCGGCAAGGCGCTCAAGCATGTCGACCGGGTTCTGGTCGTCGACGACGGCTCCGGCGACAACACCTCGGAGGT
>JBAZLT010000260.1:0-3382 GCA_041650115.1 Dehalococcoidia bacterium
ACGGACTGGGCTTCTTCGACGGCACACACCTGTACGAACATGCCGATCCTCGAAAGGGATTCCATCCCGACTGGAAAAGCTATATCTTCAATTACAGCCGCCACGAGGTGCGCAGCTTCCTGCTCAGCAGCGCCATGTTCTGGCTGGATAAATACCATGCGGACGGGCTTCGTGTGGATGCCGTAGCATCCATGCTGTATCTCGACTACTCACGCAAAAAGGGCGAATGGGAGCCTAACAAATTTGGAGGTAGAGAGAACCTCGATGCGATCTCATTTCTACGCCGCTTCAACGAGGAGGTTTACCGCAGCTACCCGGACGTGCAAACCATTGCCGAAGAATCGACCGCCTGGCCTATGGTAAGCCGTCCCACCTATGTAGGCGGACTGGGATTCGGCATGAAATGGGATATGGGATGGATGCATGATACACTTGAGTACTTCTCCAGAGACCCCCTTTACAGAAAGTATCATCACGATAAGCTGACATTCCGCATGCTGTACGCCTTCAGTGAGAATTTCGTTCTGTCTCTGTCCCACGATGAGGTCGTTCATGGTAAATCGTCGCTGATAGGTAAAATGCCGGGCGACGACTGGCAGAAATTCGCCAACCTGCGGCTGCTGTTTACCAGCATGTTTACACAGCCGGGTAAAAAGCTGGTTTTCATGGGAAACGAGTTCGGACAGAGGAATGAGTGGAACCATGAGAAAAGCCTGGACTGGCATCTGCTCCAATACGCTCCTCACAACGGGCTGCAAAAGCTGGTGGGGGACATCGCCCGGCTCTACGAGAGTGAGCCGGCGCTCTTCGAACTGGATTTCGATGCCGGTGGTTTCGAATGGGTGGACTGCAATGATACGATTCACAGCATTACAAGCTATTTACGGCACGGAAAATCAACGGAAGACATCATTCTCATCGCATTGAATTACACGCCTCTTGCGCATTATGGGTACCGTGTGGGCGTTCCACGTGGAGGGAATTGGAAAGAGGTGCTCAACAGCGATGCTACAGAATACGGCGGGGGCGGTCTGGGCAATCTCGGCGCAGTAGAAGCCGAATCAAAGCCCTTTCACGGCAGACCGTATTCGCTCAACATCACGCTTCCTCCGCTGGCGGCCGTGGTCTTCAAGTCGATCGAGCAATGAAAAACAGCTGCAGAGCATAGCCGATCAAGGAACCATTGTTAATGCGCGTATCACTAACGTAGCCGGTTTAAAGCGGGATTTCCACATTAATGGTGGTGCCTCTGCCTTTGACCGAATCGATATCCACCTTTCCCCCCAGCATCTGCACGCGCTCCACGATACCGGCCAGGCCCAGCTTGCCGTCCCGCGGCAACAGGTCGATCTTGCCCGCCAGGTCAAATCCCACCCCATGGTCGATTACACTGACCTTGATATGATGTTCAAGATATTCTATCTGCACAGTGGCGTTCGAAACCTTGGCGTGCTTGGCGGCATTGATGAGAGCCTCCTGGATGATGCGGAACAGCGCCAGTTCAGTGTCGGGCTGGAGCCGCTTCTGTTTTCCCGTGGCCTTAATGTCGACCTCCATATCGTACATCTTCTTCAATTCGCCTTTAAGCCACTCCAGTACCGGCAGGAGGCCGAGGTCATCCAGGACCGGCGGGCGTAGCTGGCGGCTGAACCGCCTGACCTCCTCAACCGCCGATTTCAATCTCTGATATATGGCATCGAGCTTTGTCTTCTCCTCATCCGTCAGAACAGGTTTGCCGGAACGGAAATTATCCATCTGGTAAATCAGCGCTACCAGCGTCTGCACGGTTGTGTCATGGAGTTCCCTGGCGATGTATTTTCGCTCCTCCTCCTGCACCCGCGTGATCTGCCTGGCGTAATAGCGCAGGTTCTGCTCGGCAATATGTCTTTCAGTTACATCCTCCAATATCTCGATGGCCCCAATCACCTTGCCCCTGCTGGTGAGAGGGCTGGCGGTGAAGTGATACCATTTGCCGTTTTCGCCCAGCAACGGAAAGAAATCCTCTGCTTCGTAAGCGCCCCTGATGAGAGCAGATTTTCTTGCGCTGCCCTGGTAACAAGCCGATATCTCCTCTTCCGAAGCTCCATCTGCTATAAGGTCAGCCAGCACGGGCCTTTCCTTCCCGTAACAAGCTTTCCATTGATGGTTTGTGCCAAGCACCTCTTCCTTGCGGATGCCCGAAAGCATCTCCAGGGCCTTATTCCACTGGATGACATGGTGTTTCCTGTTCACTGCGAAAACCGGAAGTGGGAAGCGTCCCAGCACGCGAGCCAGTATAACGTCGGAGCTTGTCCGCAGATCCTCCCTGTTAAGATAGAGTTTGACTACGAAAAAAATAAGCAGACCCGCGGTAACAGCCAGGGCAATCAGCAGTATTAGAATGACGTAAATATAAGACATGGCGAACGGTCAGCTCAGGTCTTTTAGGCTCAACCAATTCCTTTTCATGGCTTCGACCACCGCCTCTGTCCTCGAGCCCACACCCAGTTTACTGAAAATGGTCCTGAGGTGGCTCTCAATGGTGCTCACGCTCAGATGGAGGTCCTGTGCAATGGCGTTGTTGCTGAGTCCGCCGGCGGCCAGTTTCAGCACTGTGATCTCCCTGTCGCTCAGCAGATCCGCCGAAGGTTCATCAGCAGCTTCGATCTTACCCGTGCGGAATTTCTGCAGGACCTTCTTGGCTATGTTGGGATGCAGAACGGACTCGCCTTTGTATACGGTTTTAATAGCCTCCACAAGGTCAGCCACTCCGACATCTTTCAACAGATAGCCGGCGGCGCCCGCCGAGAGCACTGAGAAAATATACTGTTCATCATCGTAGGCTGTAAGTACCAGAATAGATGTACCCGGCAGAAACGACTTAATCTGCCTGGTAGCTTCAATCCCATTTAGCCCCGGCATGGCCACGTCCATGATTATAACATCGGGCTTCAGCCCCCTGGCGAGACTGACAGCCTCGTCTCCATTGCCGGCTTCACCCACAATGGAAAACTCCGGCTCTCGTGTTAACGCCTCCCGTATGCTTTCCCGAACAACGGCATGGTCTTCAGCAAGCAGGATCTTAATCGAATTCAAATTAAATGTGTCCTATTAGATTTGCAGTAAGTATACAACCGCGTTTAAAGGCAGGCAAAGCAGCCCTTCTTTTTAAACCGGCGCTACAGCGAATAGATCTCCCGGCCAAACATGTGGACCCAGTTTTTTTTTAGCGCTTCCGCCGCCTCGGAGGTCTTATCCACGCCGATGATCACAATGGGCTGGCCGCTTTCACCCCTTCCCAGGAAGGTATAGAAATACAGCACGTTGATATCGGCTTCCCTGAGCGGTTTGAGTATGGCCTGCATTGCGCCGGGATGGTCGGGTATCTCCACCGCCAGCACCT
>JBAZLT010000261.1:0-3380 GCA_041650115.1 Dehalococcoidia bacterium
TTGAGCATACTGCTGGCATGGATGGTTGAGAAAAAAAGATTGCCGCGGCCTTCGGTCTTGCAATGACCTCCATATAAATCGGATATAATACTACTCACCTATGCTGGAAATATCGCCCGCCTGGTACCCCGCCATCAATGCCAGACTATCCCGCCGCAAATACGAGATGAGCAGGCCTATTGCAGCGGATGCCCGGCACCGGCTGCACGAGGTGTGCAGCGGTTTCAGACCCTACAGTGGTGTGCGCGTGGAGTTCATCGCCGAGCCCCCGGATGACGTGTTCGCCAATGCGGTGGGCTTCTATGGTAATATCAAGGGCGCGCCGGCCTTCCTGGCCTTCATCGGCGACGGCTCCGACCCCAACGTCCAGGAGAAGATGGGCTACACGGGCGAGGCAGCCATACTCGAGGCCACCGCGCTGGGCCTTGGCACCTGCTGGGTAGCGCTGACCTACAACGCCAGGCGTGTCAAATCGCTAATAAAGCTGGAGAAAAACGAGGAGATCATCTGCGTATCTCCGATAGGCTACACCGTCGATAAGTGGTCCTTTGAAGAGAAAGTATTCAGCGGATTCGGCTCCAACCATCAGCGCAGGCCGCTGCAAAGCATGGTAAGCGGCCTGCCCGCGGCTCAGAGACCTGACTGGGCGAAAGCGGCCGTTGAAGCTGCCCGCCTGGCCCCGTCGGCCATGAACCGCCAGCCCTGGGATTTTCGTGTGGAGGAAGACAGCATCACCGTGTCGGCAAAGGGCCGCGGACCTGAATTCAACGTGGCCATGAGGCTGGACTGCGGCATTGCCATGCTGCACATCGAGCTGGGCGCGCTCAGCCGAGGCGCAGCAGGCAGGTGGGATCTTCTACAGCATCCGCAGGTAGCGCGTTTCAGGGTAAAATAGCCAACACCATCTATCTATGCAAACACCACCCGAAATCCAGAGACACAAGACGGCCGTGCTGCTGGTTACATCCATCGCGGCCTTCGTCACGCCCTTCATGGGCGCCTCGGTCAACATCGCCCTGCCGTCGATGGCACAGGAGTTCGCCACTGACGCTATCACGCTGAGCTGGATCGCAACATCCTTTATTCTGTGTGCGGCGGTCTTTCTGATTCCGATGGGGCGCATCGCCGACATCGGCGGACGCAAGAAGGTCTTTATCTGGGGGGGCGTAATCTTCGGGGCGTCCTCGATCGCCTGCGCACTGGCCTGGTCAGCGGAAATTCTGATCGTCGCCCGGGTGTTGCAGGGTGTGGGCGGCGCTATGCTGTTCGGCACCAGCGCAGCCATCATCTCCTCGGTCTACCCGCCAGGTGAACGGGGACACGCCATGGGTATCAATATCGGAATAGTATACCTGGGCCTTTCCCTGGGACCCTTCCTGGGCGGTCTGATGACGCAATATATGGGATGGCGCAGTATCTTCTGGCTCAACGTGCTGCTCTGCGCGCTGCTGGTGATGGTAACGGTATGGAAGCTCAAAGCAGAGTGGGCGGAGGCGCAGGGCGAGAAGTTCGACCTCTTCGGCTCGGTCGTCTACGGCGCGGGGCTGGTGGCCCTGATGTACGGGCTCTCGGAGCTGCCTGCATTGCCCGGATTTATCTCGCTGGGCGCCGGCATCGTGATATTGCTGATCTTCCTCAAATGGGAGAGCACCATCCCCAGCCCTATACTGGACATATACCTGTTCGCCCACAACCGTGTGTTCGCCTTCTCCAACCTGGCGGCCTTCATCAACTACAGCGCCACCTTCGCCGTCGGATTCCTGCTAAGCCTTTATCTGCAGTACATTAAAGGGCTGAGCCCGTCCGATGCGGGGATTGTGCTGGTGGCCATGCCGGTGGTGCAGGCCATCTTCTCTCCGCTGACAGGAAGATTATCGGACAGGATACAACCGCGCCTGCTGGCTTCATCGGGCATGGCGCTGACGGCGGCGGGGCTACTGATGCTGGTGTTCGTCAAGTCTGATACAACCATCTGGTACATAATAATCAGCCTGGTTGTGCTGGGCGCCGGCTTCGCGCTTTTCTCCTCACCCAATGTAAACGCCGTGATGAGCTCAGTGGACAGGAAGGCGCTGGGTGTGGCCTCAGCCACGCTGGCCACCATGCGCCTGACCGGTCAGATGTTCAGCCTGGGCATAGCCATGCTGCTGATCTCTCTCTTTATGGGACGCGTTCAGGTAACGCCTGAGGTGTACCCCCAGTATGTACAAAGCCTGCAGACGGCTTTCGCTATCTTTACGGCACTTTGCATTGGTGGTATATTTGCCTCCATGGCAAGGGGAAAAGCGCATCGAAGCGGACCGCAAGGCCATGAGTGACAAGATCATACCGGGGCTCAACATTATCTACTACGACAGGTCCGAGTACCTGATCAAGGAAGATGTCTCGCTGGATGACTGCAAGGCCTGCCGGGAGAAAGACGGCGTCACCTGGATCAACGTCGACAGTGTGAGCGATCCCTCCCTGCTGCAATCGATCGGCAACGTCTTCAACCTTCACGAGCTGACCATACAGGACATCTCCAATACCGTGCACCGGGTCAAGCAGGAGGACTTCGACAACTACATGCTGATCATCCTTAAAATGCTGGAGTTCAACAAAACCAGCAGCTCGATCGAGGCGGAGCAGCTCAGCATTGTATTCGGCAGGAACTTTCTGGTAACCTTTCAGGAGGCCCCGGGGGACTTCTTCGGAGACCTGCGCGCCGAGATCAAAATCGCCGGCTCGGTCGTGCGCAAGATGGGGCCGGACTTCCTGGCCTGCCGCATTATAGACACCATAGTAGACAACTATTTCAACGCCATCGAAAGCTTCGGCGACCTGATCGAGGACAAGCAGGACGAACTGATGGCCAATCCAACACGCCAGACGCTCAACTCCATCCAGGGTATCAAGAAGAGCATGATGCAGCTCAGGCAGTACGTCTGGCCGGTGAGAGAGATACTGAGCGAGTTGGGGAAAAAGGAATCGCCACTGATCAAGGAGAAGACTGTAGCCTATTTCCGCGACGTTTACGACCGTATCTTCGAGGCCATGGACCTGATTGAAAACACGCGCGAAATGGTGGGCAGCCTGATCGACATATATCTCTCCAGCATGAGCAACAGGACCAACGAGGTGATGAAGGTTCTGACCGTGGTTGCCACCATCTTCATACCGCTCACCTTCATCGTAGGACTCTACGGCATGAACTTCAAGTTCATGCCCGAGTTGAACTCGGAATGGGGCTACCCGGGCGTGCTCCTGCTGATGCTGCTGGTTGCGGGCGGTATGCTGCTTTACTTCCACAGGAAGAAATGGATTTAGGCCTTATTCCATGGGAATGGCCCGTGCATTGGACTTCTTAATGCGCCCGAAGGGCAGGAACAAGGCGGATAATA